>NZ_JAJKHN010000038.1:0-62558 GCF_020982715.1 Bacteroides sp. 1_1_30 | reverse complement strand
AAGTCATCCGTGCAAAGTTGGTTTTCCGGGTCCTGTCCAGACTAAATTGTCGTTTGTTAACTGATTGAAATACAGTAGAATATGTTCATATTGTATTGTCTTTGTGTTGTTGTGGCTATTAAATGAAGTACAAAATTCTAATTTATGAGCAGACTTTTAATAAATAAAAAGTTAATGGATAAATGTAGTGGTAGTCTAAGATGAGAAATGGACTAATCTGAAAAAATGAATATTTTTCCTCTCTCTCTTTTCATTTATCCATGTAATTTCTTTTATGACATAAAAACTAGCAGCATTTTAAGATATTAAAAATCAAATAGATTGAATAATTACTCTTGTTGAATGAATTCGACGTAAATAAAGCTTTCTGGAATGATTTATCTATCTTTTTATGCTATTTTGCAGAGAAATGTTATTGTGTGATAGCTTAAGGTAATAAGGAAAGTAGATGTTAGAACTCCATTCAGGAGTCCATAGTGTGGTTTATTTTAAACCAATAAGTAGTTTCTTTTAAAGGTAGGAGATGTTCCTTTTAAACCAACGACATGTTTCATTATATCAAAACTTGTTTTCGATAGTAGGAAAAAATACATGTTTATAAAGAATTATGCTATATATATTCAATAAAAGGAATATATATAATGTAAATGTGACTTTCTTTTTTCTATTTAGCAATTCAATAGAATCTTAATTCTTCTGCATATATGAAAAATAGAACATAATTTGAAATAACTAAGATGAAATATTTCAATCTTTACCTGGCAAGTTTAGCTCGAAGTTCTTTTAGTCTTTTTGCAGCCTGTAGATTATCAACCTTTATATATCTCATAAATGCAGATGGACTCTTATGCCCGGATATGCGCATAAGTTCTCCGGCAGGAAAGCCGGATAAGTACATATTTGTGCAAAACGATCGTCGGCAAGTATGAGAAGAGATCATCTCCCATTTTTCATAGACTCTCTTTTCCCGTTCTTTCCCTTTCTTGCGAACAACTTCGATCTTCTGTTTTAGTTTTGCCCTTCGCCCTAATTCTTTAACCCTTTCGTTGAATATATATCTAGGAATTTTAGGTAAATCATAGTTGTACTTCTTGAGTATTTCCGGTACATAATCGATCATAGGAATTATGACAGCTTTATGCACTTTTCTCTGTTTGAGATTTATAATCTCATTATCTAAGTCAATATGTTCGGGACTTAATGTTGAGAGATCACTATATCGTAGTCCTGTAAAACACCCAGTAATAAAAACATCTCTAATCTCTTCCAATTGCTTATCATCTGACAAGTCTAACTCGTGTATTGTTGAAAGTTCCTTTTCACTTAAATAAATAGCATCAGTTTCTTCTTCTACGACCTTAAAATGCTTCAAGTCAATTGGAGGAATAACTCCTTTATCTATTTGATAATTAACAAATCCCTTTAACAAACGTATAATTTTTCCTGCAGAATTAGTGAGCAAGCCAACACTCCCATCGGGCTTTATAACCTTATAAAATAAATAGTCCATGAATTCATTATAAAATATAAGATTCAAGTTATGAAAAGTAATTGGTTGCGATGAATGTTCTTTGAAAGCGATCAGATGTTTGCGAAGTGTTCGGTAGTCCTTTATTTGATCTGCAGAAACAACTGGAGCTTTTTCTGTAATATATCTTTCTAATGCGTCAAAGATATCTACCCGATTAGGACGTAACTCATATTCTCTATTCTTTTTTAGTTCAAGTAAAACAAAATCTACGGTTGGACTTATTCCGTTTATCTTAGCATATGTAAGAATTTCTCCAAGCTTGGATGTTATTCTAATCAGGCAGGCATCAATTTCATCATAGTTTGGACAAGCGCGCTTAATCCATCTCTTTTTAGAATCCCAGTGTTCCGGTTTAATACTGTATCCAGTAGAGATAAGCGTACGCTTAGTTCGATTGTAGTTATATCGAACATAAAGGACAGTAGTCCCCTCTCGAGTGACGTACCTAGGTTTAATATATGGAGTATATTTTGCGATAGTAAAATCTGTATTGCTTTCGTATTGCAAAGTTACAAAAGCTATCCGAAATGAGCAATATCTCATCGTTAAAAGCTAGAACCTCCAAAAACATTGTACTATCTTAATAAAAGTGGATAAATATTGCTCAAAAAGGAAAAAAACTACTCAAAGCACACTGTAAGAGACTTATTTTGCACTTTAAAAACACTCAAAATATGAAAAAAGAATAGATTTTGTCCTTTCTTGAACACAGATTTTCCTAATATTTAGCATTAATTCCATTATTTTGTAGTGTTGCAAATAAAATGCTATGGAAAAACAAATGGATTTGTATGACTCCTGGGTCCTACCTGAAACACACAATTCTATATAAACTTTTCCTCTAGCATTTATAAATATTCGACAGTACTGATTTTAATATATTATTTAGGTATAGCGATAAGAAAGGTAAGATTGCATTTAAAAGGTAATAGTAAGAAGGTAAAAAGAGAAATAAAAGAAAACGTAGGGTTTGTTTTTCTTTATAGGTAAACAAGATTGTAGATGGGTAACCTTAAAATTGTAGATTAATTAGAAAATATTTATGAAGAAACTACTAACAGTAATGGCCTTTTCGGTCGGTTTATTCGCAAATGCTCAAACCGGCAACTTATTTAAACCAGTAAAAGAGATAGCGCTACGTACTCCATCGGTACCTATCGTTGTTTCAGATCCTCACTTCTCTATCTGGTCTCCTTATGATAAATTAATGGAAGGAAGTACAGAACACTGGACTACAGCTAAGAAACCATTAGTAGGGGCTTTACGCGTAGATGGTAAAGTGTATCGTTTCCTGGGTAAAGATCAAGTAGCTCTAATACCTATCGCTCCCATGACAAATGTGGAACGTTGGGAGGCTGCATATACTAATAGTCAACCAGCAAATGGATGGCAAGAATTCCAGTTTGATGATAGTAGTTGGAAAAAAGGTAAAGCTGCTTTCGGTAGCCGTGATATGCCACGTGTTCGCACAGAATGGAAAGGAGATAATACAGATATTTATATCCGACGTACATTTGAAATAAATGATTTAGATTTAACAGAGAATATTTTTCTTATTTATTCTCATGACGATGTATTCGAATTATATTTAAATGGAGAAAAACTGGTTGCTACAGATCTCGTATGGAAGAATAATGTAAACCTAAAACTTTCAGATGAAGCCAAGAAAAAACTTCGTAATGGCAAAAATGTGATTGCAGCGCATTGTCATAACACAACTGGAGGATCTTATGTGGATTTTGGTTTATATCGTGAAAAGAAAAATGCAGTAACATTTGAAAATGAGGCTGTACAGAAATCGGTAGATGTACTAGCCACTTCCAGTTACTATACATTCACCTGCGGACCTGTCGAATTAGATGTTGTATTTACAGCGCCTCAATTGATAGATGACTTGGATTTGTTGTCAACTCCGATTAACTACATCTCCTATCGCGTGCGTCCTCTTGATAAAAAAGAGCATGATGTACAATTCTATATAGAAACGACTCCGGTATTAGCAGTGAATGAGACTACTCAGCCTACTATTGCACGTACATTATCGAAAAATGGTATTAGTTATGTAGAAGCTGGCACCATCAACCAGCCGATATGTGATCGTAAAGGTGATTTGATTTGTGCTGACTGGGGATATGTATATCTTGGTAGTGTAAATGGAGCAGGAAAATCTATAAGTTTGGGTGACTATAGCGGAATGAAGGAAGCTTTTGTTAAAAATGGAACTTTAGCTTCAAGTAAAACCAAATGGGTTACTCGTCGGGAAGAAAATACTCCTGCAATGGCTTATGTACATAATTTTGGAACTGTTACCAAAGATGGTAAAGATGGTTTCTTGATGATCGGTTATGATGACATTTATTCCATTGAATATATGTATGAGAAACGTATGGGATATTGGAAGCATGATGGTAAAGTAACGATTTTTGATGCTTTCGAAAAACTAAGAGATAACTATCAATCCATCATGGAGCGTTGTCGTGCACTTGATGAACTTATTTATAGCGATGCAGAAAAAGCAGGTGGTAAAAAATATGCAGAAATATGTTCTGCTTCATATCGTCAAGTGATTTCTGCCCATAAACTTTTCACAGACAAAGAAGGTAACCTGATGTGGTTCTCTAAAGAGAATAACAGTAATGGTTGTATCAATACAGTCGATCTGACCTATCCGTCCGCCCCTTTGTTCCTCGTTTATAATCCAGATTTGGAAAAAGCCATGATGACTAGCATTTTCGAATATAGTGCAAGTGGGCGTTGGAATAAACCTTTTGCAGCACATGACCTTGGCACTTATCCAATAGCTAATGGACAAGTTTATGGTGGTGACATGCCGATTGAAGAAAGTGGTAATATGGTGATTCTAACTGCAGCTATTTCGAAAATTGAAGGTAATGCCGATTATGCTAAGAAATATTGGGACATTTTGACGACATGGACTAATTATTTAGTAGAGTATGGACAGGACCCGGAAAACCAACTTTGCACGGATGACTTCGCCGGACATTGGGCCCACAATGCCAATCTTTCTGTAAAAGCTATCATGGGGGTAGCTGGATACAGCGAAATGGCTCGTATGCTCGGATTGAATGATGTAGCAGACAAATATGCTTTAATAGCCCAAGAAATGGCGATGAAATGGGAAAAAATGGCAAATGAAGGTGATCACTACCGTTTGGCTTTTGACCGTAAGAACACTTGGAGCCAAAAGTATAATATGGTGTGGGATAAGTTGTGGAATTTGAACCTATTCCCTAACAATGTAATCGAAAAAGAGCTCAATTATTACCTGACTAAACAGAATCTTTACGGACTTCCTTTGGATTCCCGCAAAGAATACACCAAATCCGATTGGATCATGTGGACGGCAGCTATGTCATCAGACAAGGAAACTTTCCAGAAATTCTCTGATCCTGTTTATAAATATATTAACGAGACAGTATCTCGTGTACCTATCAGTGACTGGCATCATACTGATAGTGGTAAGTGGGTTGGCTTCAGAGCACGTTCCGTGATTGGAGGATACTGGATGCAAGTGTTAATGAATAAATTGAGTGGTAGCAAGTAATTTTCTATTAGGGAGTGATATTATGTGTAACTTATCTACTGTATCAATTCTTCGATGGAATCTAGTAATGCTATTGAGCACACTATTCTGGTTTTCCTGTTCGACAAGCGATAATAATGAAGAGTCGAATGGAAAAGAAGGAGATGAGACTAATGTATCTGTGTATTTACAACAGAATGGATTCCAGAATTTGAATCTAGTGCCCGACCAGAATTTCGTTTCATACAATGTGCTTGTTTGCAAGAGTACCCTTTTGAATGGAGAGATATCTGTTCGATTGAAAACTTGGAGTGACAGTGAATTGAAAGCTTATAATTCTAACAATGGAACAAACTTTCAACTGCTTCCAGAAGATCTTTATCAGCTAGAGGAAATGTTAACACTGAAAGCGAATGAGAAACAAAAAAGTATAGAAATTCAATTTCATTCCTCTGAAATCTTCTCAAGATGGAAGAGGGAAAAAACTAATTATGTACTCCCTCTTCGGTTAGAAAGTGCATCGGTTAGCGCTCAAGAAAACAAAAGAAATTTACTTCTTACGATAGATGTCCAAGCAGCTATTGTCAAGTTGGAGAGTATTAGCGGAGAAATACTATTAAACCAAGAAAAAGTAGAAGTAGACATTAAATCTTATTATGATTTTAGTGGCACAAACCAGAGTACATTTCATTGTACGTTAAGTGTTGCACCAGAGGCTGTACAGTTGGTAAATGATTATAATGCAGCTCATGGAACATCTTATGAGTTGCTACCTGATGACTCGTATACTCTTGGTGGATTGACTTATTCTGCAGGGAATAATCAAGCTTCTACGAAATTAACTATTCAATCAACTAAACTACATCCTACGTACTATCTACTTCCTCTGTGTCTAACGAATGCCGATAGCGAAACAGTGTTAATAGATAAGTCTGTCCGGATATTGACATTAGTGCGTGGTTATTGCAATCCGATTATTGCTTTTAGCGCACCAGATCCTACAGTAATTCGTGCCCAAGATGGTTATTTCTATCTCTATGGAACAGAGAATACTCGAAATGTTCCTATTTATCGTTCCAAAAATTTGGTGAATTGGGAGTATAAGGGTACAGCTTTCACGGATGCTACTCGCCCCACTTGGGGTGGCGACCACAATATTTGGGCACCAGAGATACGTTATTTCAATAATCATTATGTACTTTATTATTCATGGGCTATATGGGGAGATGAGTGGAGAAGTAATGTAGGAGTTGCTGTGTCAGACTCTCCTCTAGGACCATTTATAGACAAAGGGTGTTTGATCGACTCGAAAGTGATTGGGGTACAAAATTCCATTGACCAGTTCTTTTATGAAGACAATGGCAAAAAATATATGTTTTGGGGAAGTTTTCGGGGTATCTATGCTACAGAACTCACGGATAATGGCCTGGAAATAAAGAAAAAAACGGATGGAACCCCAGTCCTGAAGAAGCGTATTTGTGGAAATCGTTTTGAAGGGACCAACATATACAAACGTGGAGAATATTATTACTTGTTTGCTTCCATAGGAACTTGTTGTAATGGAGCAACCAGTACATATCAAACTGTGGTAGGGCGTTCAAAGAATGTGCTTGGACCTTATTTAGATAAGACAGGAAGGGATATGTTGTATGATTATTGTGAAATCATTATGAGTGGCAATGAAACTTGGGCAGGACCTGGACATAACTCCATTCTGATTCAGGATGATGTAGGAACTGACTGGATCATCTACCACGGTTACAAGAAGAAAGAAGCCGAAAACGGAAGATATGTTTTAATGGATAAACTGATTTGGAGTAACGATGGATGGCCTTCCGTCAAGAGTAACGCACCTTCCATCTTGGAAGTGGCACCCTACTTTCAGAAATAAATATCCTATACAGAAAAACAAGTAATACTTATTGCTTATGCGATTTTATTAACATATTTAATCTAATTTATTATGAAACAAAAAGTAATGAAAGCCTGTTTGGGCATTTTATGGGGAATGTTTACATTGACCACTTTTCTATTACAGAGTTGCGATAATGGAAAAGAAGTCACTCCGGCTCAAGGAAGTGGTGGCAGTCCCTTTAATCCGCAGCTTCCTATTAGTGTCAAGGAAATCAGTCCGACTAATGGTGCTGCAGGTCAGAAGGTTCTTATTTATGGAGAAAACTTCGGCAATGACCCGTCTCTGATAGAAGTCACTATCGGCGGACAGAAGGCGCCTGTGGTCAACGTACAATCAACTGTCATATATTGTATTGTACCAACGAAGGCTTATTCGGGTGAAATCCAGGTAACTATCAAACAAGGAGAAGAAATCTATTCAGCCGAGGTAGCCGAAATTAAGTTTGAATATCAACGCCAAGTGGTGGTAAGTTCCTTGTGTGGTGCAACTAGTGAGCAAGGTTCCAATTCAGCAAAAGATGGTCCGTTTAATGATTGTGGCTCCATTACGAATCCCTGTTTTATGACTTGGGACCCGGAGGACCATAATTTGCTATATGATGCAGAAGACGCAGGGGACGCTGAAGGTGTAGGACAAGGTATTCGTTGTTTTGACTTCACAAACAAGCAGGTCTATACAATGATTCCCAAGAACTCATTTGTAGGCTCACAGCGTTGCCGAACCATTGATTTCTATAAAGATGACAATGGAAAATATCACATGATTGTAGGATTAGCGCAAGGAAATGTTAATAGTACGGCTGTTATGATGTTCGATCGAATTGAAGGAGGAACGAAGCCGTGTGGGTTCACGTGGGGCAATGGAAGGGTGATCGCACAGAACCAAGGATGCCAAGCTGCTGCAATACATCCTACTACTGGCGACCTCTACTTCTCCAATTACCAGAACAGTCTGCTTTATCGGGTAAAGAAATATGTTATAGAGGAATTTGCAACAGGAAAGAGAACAACCCCTGTCAGACCTGGTACAGCAGATGATGCCGCTCAGACAATATTAAAAGTGCAAGACAAAGAATGGGAGTTCAATATTATGATTCATCCAACTGGTAAATATGCTTATTTCATGGTCATCAATCGCAATTATATTCTTCGCTCAGATTTCAATGGGGAAACCTTTACCGCTCCCTATGTCATTGCAGGTGTTAATAGTAACAAAGACACTTATGTTTATCAGGATGGGGTCGGTAATCAGGCTCGATTCGGTAATCCCTACTCTGGTGTATTTGTAAAGAACCCAGAATATGCCGGAAATTCGGATGAATATGACTTCTATTTGACAGACAGGCATAATCATGCCATTCGTATCTTGTCTCCTTTGGGTCAAGTGACTACCTATGCCGGACGTGGTAGCGCTAGTTTGAATTCAAACCCATGGGGGTATGCAAATGGCCGCTTACGAGAAGATGCACGTTTTAACCGGCCTAAAGGAATTGCGTGGGATGAGCGTGATAATACGATATATGTGGGAGACGCCAACAACTATCGAATCAGAAAGATTGGCCTTGAAGAAGATGTGCCTGAAGAAGATATTAATGAATAAACACCGTATAAAAATGAAAAAAATAACAATTTTATGTATACTGTTGCTATGTGTAGTAACCGACACAATGGCTCAGAAAACTGTTACTGTATCGGGTATTGTTTCTGACAGTAATAAGGAACCGCTTATTGGTGTGAATATTATCGTCAAGGATGTTCCCGGATTAGGAGCCATTACTGATATCAACGGGAAATATACCATTAAAGTAGAACCTTATAACCGACTGGTCTTCTCATATATTGGATATAAGACACAAGAAGTATTGATTAAGGAACAGCGTTCGGTCAATATAAAAATGGAAGAAGATGTAGCTACTACTATTGATGAGGTTGTAATCACAGGTACCGGTGCACAACGTAAATTGGTACAAACCGGTGCCATCACTACAGTAGACATGGAACATCTGATGGCTAATCCGTCGTCTAGTGTTGTTAATGCTTTGGCAGGTAACGTTGCAGGTGTATTAGCCCGCCAGACTTCCGGTCAACCAGGACAAAATGTTTCAGAATTCTGGATTCGCGGTATTTCCACATTTGGGGCTGGAACCGGTGCTTATATTTTAGTAGATGGGTTCGAACGTAGCATGGATGAAATCAACATTGAGGATATTCAAGACTTTTCTATCTTGAAAGATGCTTCCGCTACTGCAATATACGGTTCTAAAGGAGCTAATGGCGTTGTATTGATTAACACTAAACATGGTAAATCCGGGAAAATCAAGATCGACATAAAGGCACAAACCACCTACAACATGCGCACTATTACACCTGAATTTGAAGACGGGATTTCGTATGCAAACCTATTGAATGAGTCACGAATTACACGCAATTATGAACCTGTATATCAACCGGAGGAACTGGAGATTCTAAAAAACGGATTAGACCCAGATCTCTATCCGAATGTGGATTGGATGGATTTATTGTTGAGGAAAGGCTCATGGCAACACCGCGTTAACCTGAATTTAAGCGGTGGTGGTTCTACTGCACGGTATTACGCCTCTATTAGTTACCTTGATGAAGAAGGCATGTACAACACTGATAAAGCGTTGAAAGACGATTACAACACTAATGCAAACTATCGTCGTTACAACTATCGTCTGAATACAGATATTGATATCACGAAAACTACACTATTAAAGTTAGGTGTATCCGGTTGGTTATCTAAGAGAAACAGTCCGGGACTGGGTGATGCAGATGTATGGGGTGAACTTTTTGGCTATACCGCCATTCGTACTCCTTTACTTTATTCCAACGGTCGTGTTCCGGCAGTAGGTACAGGCAACAAAACAAACCCATGGGTAGCAGCTACACAGACTGGATTCAATGAAAACTGGGAAAATGTGATTCAGACAAATATTACGTTGGAACAGAATTTGAAGTTTATCACCAAAGGTCTGAAATTTGTTGGACGCTTCGGCTATGATACCTATAATAACAATCACATCAATCGTCGTAAATGGCCTGAGCAATGGAGTGCCGAACGTTCACGCGATGAAAATGGAAATTTGGTATTCAAGAAAATTTCGGACAGTAGCAATATGCATCAAGAAAGTGGTTCTAGCGGTAACCGTCGTGAATTTTTAGATATGATGCTTAATTGGGAACGCGGTTTTAAGGCACATCATCTCAATGCTACGTTGAAATACACACAGGACTCGTACATCAAAACACAAGACTTAGGTGATGATCTGAAAAATGGTGTCAACAGACGTAATCAAGGATTGGCAGGGCGAATTGCGTATAACTGGAACTATCGATATTTCGTAGATTTCAACTTCGGCTATAATGGTTCGGAGAATTTCGCAAAAGGACATCGCTTCGGTTTCTTCCCAGCATACTCTTTAGCATGGAACATTGCAGAAGAATCATTTATCAAAAAGAATTGGAAATGGATGGGTATGTTCAAAGTGCGTTTCTCTTATGGTAAAGTAGGTAATGATAAGATTCGTCATAACAATGCAGATGTACGTTTCCCTTATCTGTACGCAATTGGCGAAGGCAATAGTTATGATTGGGCAAACTACGGTAGTTCTTATGGATTCACAGGATTAACTTACACAGAACTAGCTTCCGACCAAGTTACTTGGGAGGTGGCAACGAAGAAAGATTTGGGAGTAGATTTGGCTTTGTTTGATGACAAATTCAAATTGACAGTTGATTACTTTGATGAAAGCCGTAGCGGAATTTTCATGCAACGCCAGTATTTGCCTGGCATGATTGGCCTGCAAGGAAAGAGTCCTTTTGCAAATGTCGGTAAAGTAAATTCCAAGGGATTCGATGGCAATTTCTCTTTCAAACAGAGGTTCAATCAGGTAAGTTTGACAGTACGTGGTAATATGACTTACAGCAAAAATGAGATTATTGAAAGAGACGAAGCTAACAATGTATATCCCTATCAAATGCAAAAGGGCTATCGAGTGAACCAGAATAAAGGATTGATTGCATTAGGACTGTTCAAGGATTACGATGATATTCGCAATAGTCCTACTCAAAAGTATGGTCCTGTAATGCCCGGTGATATTAAATACAAAGATGTAAATGGTGATGGTGTAGTGGATGACAACGATATTGTAGCAGTAGGAGCTACTAATCGTCCGAATCTGATTTATGGTCTTGGGCTTTCTGTTAAATGGAAAGGACTTGATGTCAATTTGCATTTTCAAGGCGCGGGCAAGTCGCAGTTTTTCTTGTCCGGGAAATGTATCAGAGCTTTCAGCGAAGGGCAATGGGGTAATATTATTAAAGGAACTTTGGATAATCGCTGGGTAGATGCGGATACTGCCGAGAAATTAGGTATTGCAGCCAACGAGGATCCCAATGCTACTTTCCCCCGCCTAAGTTACACGGACCAAGGAAATGGAAATACAACGATTTATGCTTATACTAATAACTACCGCAACTCTACTTACTGGTTGCGTGACGGTTCCTACGTACGTTTGAAAACGGTTGATATCGGCTACACACTTCCCAAAGCACTGGTTAACAAAATACATTTTAATAATGTACGTATTTTCTTGACTGGAACCAATTTACTTACATGGTCTAGTTTCAAACTCTGGGACCCGGAAATGGGTAGCAATAATGGAGAGAAATATCCATTGTCCAAATCCGTAACGTTAGGTTTGAGCGTTAACTTATAAATGATTAATGATATGAAAAAAATATATATACTATTAGTCGCAATTTTTGCGATCAGTTCCACTTCTTGTTCCGATTATTTGGATTCTGATTACATTTTTGAGGATAGAGAAACAATTGATAAAGTTTTTACCGACTATAAAAAAACAGAACAATGGTTGGCACAGGCGTATACCTATTTGTTGGGACAATGTTGTGATGTTGCAAGTAAACGTAATACACCTTTTGTGTTTGATGATTGCATGTATTATGGCGATGATGATGTTACAGTGGATGCAACCAAAGGCGGTGCTTTATCTTATAATAAATTCCGTGAAGGAGCATACGATGAAAACACTTTCCAAGATACTTGGAACCGTTGTTATAATGGTATTCGACAGGCTTCTATTTTCATCCAGTATGCAGATATGAGCATTGAGCATAGTGCGGAGGAAATCATTGACCTCAAAGCACAAGCCCGCTTTGTTCGTGCCTATTACTATTGGTTGTTACTCCGGAAGTATGGTCCTATTCCACTGGTTCCGGATGAGGGTTTTGATTACAATCAGTCATACGAAGATTTGGAACTTCCCCGCAATACATACGATGAATGTGTAGATTATATCGCTAAAGAGATGGTCTTGGCAGCACAGGGTTTACCTTTGAAAAGAGACCAGCTTTCCATTACCCGTCCTACTCGCGGTGCCGCCTTAGCTACCCGTGCTTTGGCAATGCTTTATGCTGCAAGTCCGCTAATGAATGGCAACGATGATGCGTATGCACAGCAAATGACCAACCGTGACGGGAAACGTTTATTAAATCCTGTATACGACAACAGTAAATGGGCTAAAGCAGCAGCTGCTTGCAAAGATGTGATGGGACTAGGCGTTTACCATATTTATACAGCCGATTTCCGGTCGACTCATTCTATTGCTTTTCCTGCTACCATCGCTCCTCCGATTCACCCGGAATATAGTTATAAAAATTTTCCAGAAGGTTGGCAGAATATTGATCCGTTCGAATCTTATCGTTCTCTATTCAACGGACAGGTAACTGCTATGGACAATCCTGAATTGATTTTTACTCGTGGAAAAAATATTTCCGGTGAACGCATCAAAGATATGGTCATTCATCAATTGCCCACTGTAGCTAAAGGATGGAATACGCACGGCGCCACCATGAAACAGGTAGATGCCTATTATATGAGCGATGGCACTGACTGTCCGGGAATGAACTCTGAATATGCAGGTACTCCAGCTTATCAAGGACGCATAGATACTCGCCCTCGCGCAACTGGTTATACAACAAATAATACAGATCACAAACCGCTTCCAAATGGAGTATCTTTGCAATATGCTGAACGTGAACCACGTTTCTATGCGTCCATTGCTTATAATGGTATGTACTGGCATCTAGGTAATGAACCAGAAGTTCAGAATCAAGATCAACAAGTATTCTATTATCGCGGAGATGGAAATGGTTATGCAAATAGTATGTTCTGGTTGCGCACCGGCATTGGGGTAGCTAAATATGTGCATCCTGATGATACCTATTATAATAGCGATGCAGCCAAGGTAAAAGATAAAGATGAACCAGCTATTCGATATGCTGATATCCTGCTGATGTATGCAGAAGCTTTGAATGAATTGACTGCTAGTTATGAAGTTCCTTCTTGGGATGGCTCCATCACTTACACAATCAGCCGCAACGTAGAAGATATGCGTACAGGTATAAAACCAATACGCATGCGTGCCGGGGTGCCCGATTATGATGCAGATACATATAGTAACCCGATTAAATTTCGCATCAAACTAAAACGCGAACGTCAGATTGAGCTCTTTGCTGAAGGAAAACGCTACTATGATCTTCGACGCTGGAAAGATGCGGAAGTAGAGGAAGCAATGCCTGTTTACGGTTGTTATACATTTATGAGTAATGCCAATAAAGACCTGTTCCACACACCGGTTCCTATATCAAATCTTTCTGCTACTTTCTCACCGAAAATGTATTTTTGGCCCATCAAGCACAGTGAACTGAAACGAAATAAACTTCTGACCCAAAACCCGGGATGGACCTACAATGATTAATCTAAAAAAACTAGAATATGAAACTGAAAAATATCTTATTATATCTGTTACCCATAGCCGGCTTATGTAGTTCGTGCAATGATGAATGGGAAAATGAACAGTTTACACATTATATATCATTTAAAGCTCCCATTAACAGTGATGGTGTGTCTCGAATCAATGTACGCTATAGATCTGGTAATGAAAAGACGACATTTCAGTTACCAATCATTGTGAGCGGATCTACCACCAATGAACGTAACATTACAGTACATGTTGGTTTGGATACAGATACCTTAAAAGTACTAAACCAAGAACGCTTCAATAATCGTACCGACTTGTACTATCAAGTATTGCCAAAAAAATTCTACTCTCATTCAGAAACGGTGCAGATCAATGCCGGGCAAGATGTAGCATTAATGCCTATCGACTTTTCAATGGAGGGCATCGACTTATCAGACAAATGGGTATTACCATTGACTATCGAAGAATCACCTGATGGAAACTATACCCCAAACTATCGAAAGCACTATCGGAAGGCATTGCTTCGTGTGATGCCATTCAATGATTATTCAGGAAATTATAGTGCTGTAAATTACAAAACATATTTGAATGGTTCAGAAACAGATGCACCATACGTGAAGAATTATGTCATGATGTATGTAGTTGACGATGAAACGTTATTCTTCTATGCAGGTTTATTTGATGAAACTCGTCAAGACAGGAAAGGGTATCGGATTAAAGCAAAATTCAACAATAATGGAACAGTAACGCTTTCTCCGGCAGATCCAAATAATAAAATGCAGTTTGCGCTCGGTAAAGATGATTTTAATAATGAGATCACTGCTTCTTACAGTATCACGGAGTCAATGGACGCTATCCGTCCCTACTTAATGCACCGAACCATTATTATCAATAATATCAACTATACGTTCAAAGACTATACAACGATTCCCGGTGTCGAAACTGAATTTCATGTAATGGGTTCGTTGACATTAGAACGTCAAATCAATACTCAAATTCCGGATGAGGACCAAGCTATCGAATGGGAAGAAGGAAACTAAAGGTTGACCGAAAAATAAATAAACTATAAATGGGGATTGTAAATGCTGTGGATATTTGTAAATATCCACAGCATTTCAATCGTTTATTACTAATCGCAATGAATAAATATGTATTGTTTTTAATTTTTATATTTTCATGTATTGGCTGTGGAGAAACAAATGAACAGGATGCCAATACAATAGAAGGTAACACCGATACTTCGCAAATAACAATTGCACCAGTGACGAATTTGAAGGCTAAGATTACACAAAATCCCAATGAACTTTATCTAACATGGACGAATCCGATTACTGTGACCAATATGCTAGGGGTAGAAATCTATTATAAACAGAAAGGTTCCAATGACGAAAAAAGAGTGAATACGATCCAGAAAGGAGAAGGGTATGTACTCCGGTTGACATCCGCAGAGCCTTATTTCATATCTGTTGTTGTGGTGGATAACTACGGAAGAAAATCAGAAAGAGTCACCATTACTGCTATTCCATCGAATAAGGGAGTGCCTTTGGCAGATAGTTGTACGTATGTGCTTATTGAACAGTTTATGGATAAAACGAAAGGAACGTTTTGGGTATCACCCCAAAATATATCTGGAAATTCGGCTAATACTTATATTTATTGGCAACAGGCTCATGCTATTGATGTGGTATTGTATTCTTATGAACGTATCAAAGATAATAATCCTATATTGGCTGCGACATATAAAGAATATTTTGAAAGATGGTTTCAAAATCATGGAAATAATTATCATCACGACAACAACGATCCTACAGGCTTTTCAAATCCATATACTGATGATATGTGTTGGATTGGTCTGACTTTGTTACGAATGTCAGAAGTGTTAGACGATAATAAGTTTGCCGATACAGCCAAGAGGTTGTATGACGCTTACATTATTACACGAAAATGGACAGATGATAAAGGAACTGGACTTCCTTGGAATAATGAAAATAATTCTAATGGGCGAAGCCGGAATATATGTACCAATGCTCCCGGTGCTTTGATGGCTGCCAAATTGTATAAAAAATACAATGAAGATAAGTATTTATCAGATGCTAAAATACTTCATAAATTTGCCTACGACAATAATTACTTAACATTGGGAGATGGTAGAATAGAGGAACCTCCTTTAACCTATACGCAAGGTACGTATGGAGAAGCAAGTAGGCAATTGTATCATATTACAAATGAAAAATATTATCTGACATGTGCAGAAAAAGTAATTAGCTATGTCACAACCAGTAATAGGTGCTTAACTAATGGCATTTTGCGTAATGAAGGTCCGTCTATGGACCAAAGCATCTTTAAAGCTGTTTTGATTCCTTATATAGTCAATTTGGCATTGGATGAAGCTGCTAATAGTACACTTAGGCAGAATCTGATTCTTTTCCTGCGAAAAAATGCAGAAACGTTGAGCGCAAACTTGATTCGTGGAACTTATCCGGAAATGTATTGTAACTATTATTGGGGATCCATATTTACTGGAAATATTGCTTCTATGGGCGCACAAGCAAGTGGAGCTTCTCTTTTGGAAGGTGTTCTCCGATTGAATACAGCACTAGAAAATAATTAGTCATAAGCATCACTGTTTAAAATGAAGCAATGCAACCTTAATTATTCATGCGAATCAGTTGTTGAATGTAAGTTCTTGTTTTTAAGAAATTCTTTGATGCTAAAATAGCTTTGATACGCTCCGTAGAACAGATAGAAGGTATATTATTGAATATAAGATAAATAATAAGCAGCTTGCCATTGTTTAAATCCAGCTCAATGACAGGCTGCTTAAATTATAATTACTTATAATATGCTGCAGATATGATTATAAAAGATCTAATATAAATAGAGAACTTTAAATTAAAAAACAGAGAAGTTTTGCAAATTCACTTTTAAAGATTAAATTTGCAAACAGTAAAATAAGAGCAGCAATGATAGAACGAATACTGAAATCCAAGCTAATTGAAATGGCAAATAAATATCCGATTGTTACATTGACAGGACCTAGACAATCTGGAAAATCAACATTATTGAGGAATTCCTTTCAGGACTATGAGTATGTGTCTTTGGAAGATCCTGATATGAGACTATTTGCTACAGATGATCCGAGAGGATTTCTTTCCACCTACCCGGATAAAACAATTATCGATGAAGTTCAAAGAGTTCCGTCACTTTTCTCTTATATCCAAACGCATACCGATAAAGAGAATAAAGAAGGTATGTATATGCTGGCCGGATCTCATAACTTCTTATTAATGGAAAGTGTGAATCAATCATTAGCTGGACGTACGGCAGTACTCAAGCTACTACCGTTTTCGCATTATGAAATGGAAAAAGGAGAAATATTGCCATCCAGTGTAAATGAAGAAATTTTTAAGGGAGCTTATCCACGCATTTATGACAAAACTATAAATCCGGATGATTATTATCCTTTCTATATACAAACATATGTAGAAAGAGATGTGAGATTATTACGTAATATTGGGGATCTAAGTAAATTTATTAAATTCCTCAAATTATGTGCAGGTCGCATAGGGCAATTATTAAATCTTTCATCATTAGCAAATGAATGTGGAATTTCTGTCACAGCAGCTACTAACTGGTTATCTATATTAGAAGCAAGTTATATCTGTTATTTACTGAAACCAGATTATAATAATTATGCCAAACGATTGGTAAAAACTCCTAAGTTATATTTTTATGATACTGGGCTAGCCTGTTCTTTACTTGACATACAAAATGCAGAACAAATAACTACTCATTTTTTACGTGGAGGATTGTTTGAAAATCTTGTCATCAATGAATTTGTAAAAGAATCCTATAATAGAGGTGTCGAACCGGGATTATCATTTTGGCGTGATAGCACTGGCAATGAGGTTGACTTATTAAGAATGGTTGGCGGAAAACAGTATGCCTATGAAATCAAATCAGGAGCAACTTATTCACCGGATTTCTTTAAAGGTATTTCAAAATGGGCTAAACTATCCAATACTCCAACGGAACAATGTTTCGCGATTTATAATGGAGATAGGGATATAAAAACATCTGTCGGTCAAGTGAATGGATGGAATCATTTTAATCTGTTTTAAACCGCCACTAATATATCATGTCTTTATTCCATCTTATTTGATCCCTGAAACTACATTTGGGGATATATTATTTCTTTATCATGCATGAACTGTTGATATTTTATTCTAGAATTAGAATTTGTTGAAACAATCTGGGATACCCCAAATCCTAGAAATAAATCATTTTTATAGACTACAAAAACACTCGAAAAACCAACTAATTACAACACAGAAACAAGACATGTTAGCTATACATATCTGATAATAAACTAAATAACTAAAAAAACTTAGTCTGGACAGGACCCGGAAAACCAACTTTGCACGGATGACTTCGCCGGACATTGGGCTCATAATGCCAATCTTTCCGTGAAAGCTATCATGGGAGTAGCCGGATACAGTGAAATGGCTCGGATGCTCGGATTGAATGATGTAGCTGAAAAATATGCGGCTATAGCCAAGAAAATGGCGGTAAAATGGGAAGAAATGGCGAATGAGGGAGATCATTACCGTCTAGCTTTTGACCGTAAAGATACCTGGAGTCAAAAATATAACATGGTTTGGGATAAGTTGTGGAACCTGAATTTATTCCCTAATAATGTTATCAGAAAAGAGATTAACTATTATTTGACAAAACAGAATCTTTATGGGCTCCCTCTGGACTCTCGTAAAGAATACACAAAATCCGACTGGATCATGTGGACGGCAGCTATGTCTTCAGATAAAGATACTTTCCAACGATTCTCTGATCCAGTCTATAAATATATCAATGAAACAGCCTCTCGTGTACCTATCAGTGACTGGCACCACACCGACAATGGACGATGGGTAGGCTTTAGAGCACGTTCGGTAATCGGAGGATACTGGATGAAGGTATTAATGGATAAAATTCAAAATAATCAATAAAATTACTATGACGTTAACTTAAAAATTGTACATATGAAGTTCTTAAAAGAAATGTTGTTGGTTGGACTACTTCCTGGCTATTTGATATGCCAGGCACAAAATGTCCAAAACAAAGAAGATGTACCCTTGGATTTAGGATATCGTGTACTCCCTACGGGAGATTATAACGGTTCAGCCTACACCATCTCGGGTAAACAGTTACGCAATCTACCTGTTACAAATCTTTCGGCAGTATTAGCCGGACTGGTACCTGGTTATTTTGCCCGACAAGTGCAAGGTGGTGGATTAGTGAATGAACAAAATTCATTCTGGATAAGAGGGCAAAGGAGTAATTCGCCCGATGTATTAGTACTGGTTGATGGACAGGAACGGGATTTTGCTGTTTTGTCATCACACGAAGTAGAATCAATTACCGTATTGAAAGATGCTGCAGCAACAGCCTTATATGGAATGCGTGCAGGCAGTGGAGCTATTCTGGTTACAACTCGTAAGGGAGCAAAGGGAAAACCGCAGGTTGAATTGACAGCTCAAATTATAGCTCAACAACCACTTAAAGAATTAAATTCATTAAACGCAGCCGATTATGCAAGACAGCACAACATAGCCCGCCATAATGACAATATGGATCCCCTGTATTCGAACTATGATATAATGAATTATGCTAAGAATGATCCTAATTCCATATTATATCCCAATGTAGATTGGGCTGATAAATATTTAAAGGATATCCGATGGAGCCAACGCTATAATCTTAATATCCAAGGAGGAACAGAAAAAAGTACATATTTCGTGAATGCAATGTATACTCGTAACAATGGCTACTTCAATACAGATGATTCACATGATTATAATACCAATCACTCTGCCGAACGGTTTAATATCCGTTCCAATATCGATTTTGCCGTAACTCGCACTACCCAACTGGATGTAAATCTGTATGGCTGGTATCAAAGTCAGAATGGACCTGGCAGCGGAGCCGAAAACATCTATAAAAATCTAGTCACATTACCGCAAGGAATCTTCCCAGAATGGTACAATGACCAAGGATATACAGATCAATACGGCAATGTTATCAATGCAGAAGATGGGAAAATTGTAGCAGGAAATGCATTCCGTGAAAATCCATGGGCAATGCTAAATCGCTCCGGCTACTTCCAGGACAAACAATTGTATGGTTCTTTCCGTACAAAACTCTCACAGGATCTTTCCTTCATAACAGAGGGATTAAAAGCTTCTGTTGCTCTATCCATGGATTCACGCACAATTTCTTCTATCAGACGTACGATAACTTTCGCATATTACGAAAAGGATGCGACGAATGAGAATGTTCTCCGCCGGACCCGCGAGGATGATTCGATGATAAACAAGGTAGATAATACCAGTTCTTTCCGCCGGACCGGTATCGTGGCTCAATTAGATTATAACCGTACCTTTGGAAAACATGGAGTTTCGGCTTTAGCTTTCTATGAACAATATGAAAGCAATGATGAAATGGTATTGCCAACCCGCTTCCAAAGCGTAAATAGTTGGTTCGGCTATAATTATGATAAAAGATATGGCATCGATGTTATCGGAGCTTATCAGGGATCTCACAAATTTGGTCCGGGACACAAATTCGGTTTCTTCCCTACAATATCTGCCGGATGGACTGTTTCTAACGAATCTTTCTGGAAAGATGCAAAAAAAATAGTGCCCTACCTGAAGCTAAAAGCATCTTATGGACAAGTCGGCAACTCATCCGGCGTAGATGCCTTTTATTACAGGGGACGTATGTGGCCGCAAAACGAAGTCTATATCACAGGGGTAAACATGGGAACAAAGCTTGGAGGATACATTCAGGATATACTTCCAAATCCCGGATTGACTTGGGAGAAAGCTAGAATTCTGAATATCGGAATAGATACCCGACTATTTTCAGACCGGTTATCTGTTACAGCAGAATTTTTTAAAGACAACCGTCATGATATGTATGTAGTAAATAACAAAATCAGTTCTCTTGTCGGCAATGTAAAGGAATTTAAGCAGAATATAGGCAAAATCAATAGCCATGGAGTAGACTTATCTGCCATGTGGAATTCAAATATTGCAGACTGGAGCTATTTCATAGGTGGTACATTCTCTTATTCTACGAATGAACTGATTGCAAACGGTGAAGTAGATCAGCCATACGAATGGTTGAAGAATCAGGGACGGCCTTTAGGAGAAAATCGAGGATACATTGCAAAAGGCTTTTTCAATTCTTGGGAAGAAATAGCAGCCTCTCCTGTACAAACATTCTCTGATGTCCAACCAGGTGATGTACGTTATGAAGATATAAACAAAGACGGACAGATTGATGTAAACGATATGGTACCTATCGGTTACGGAGACATTCCCAGAATCATGTATGGTATTAACTTAGGAGTCGGCTACAAAGGATTTTCGATCACCGCATTATTTCAGGGAGCCGCAAAAGTCTCTCATCAATATTCGGACATTGTGATGAATCCTTTCACAGATAACGGAACCATATTTGAACATCAACTTGATTACTGGACACCCGAACACCAGAATGCAACATTCCCACGTTTAACAACACTGGACAATGCCAATCTTAATAACAGGCAGATAAGTACATTAAATGTGAAAGATGCTGATTTCTTAAGATTAAAAACACTGGAAGTTGCCTATGACTTTCCTACAAAAATGATACAGAAAATCCATCTTAAGGGATTGAGGCTTTTCCTTAGTGGAACGAATCTGATTACCTGGACAAAATATAAATGGGTTGATCCTGAAGCTCCTTCACTGGCAGCTCCTTTGACGAGAAACATGAGTATAGGTTGTTCCTTAAAATTCTGATAGCATGAAAAAATCGATAATTTATTTGGCAATAAGCGCAACACTAACATTTTCCGGTTGTGATTATCTGGATGACATGCCCTATGACTGGGCCCAGCCTGATGATATTTTTACGAATGAACAGAACTATCTGAAACCGATTAATCAGGTGTATGCATATATTCCCGAAGGCTTCAACCACGTAGGAAATGCCTTTTTAGATGCAGCCACCAATGATGGAATAAGTACAATCATAGATTCGGATATTCATAAGTTGTCTCGTGGGTATGTCACTTCTTCAAATCCGATTGAAGAATGTTGGAATAAGTCATACAAGGGAATTCAACAGGCCATTTTTGCCCGCAAATATTTGCGTGAGGCTGACTTGGTGTTACAAAATAAGACAGAAGAAGACATCCAGACATTTAAAGATACCTATTGTGCGGAAACTGAATGTTTACAAGCCTTATTTGAGTTTAACCTGTTAAGACACTACGGAGGCTTTCCTATTGTCGATCGTATTTACGAAGTCGACGATCCTGAACTGCAGACAAAGGCAAGAGACTCTTTCAAAGACTGCGTCAATCACATCGTACAGTTATGTGAGAGTGCTGCCGCTGTATTGAAAGTTGATCCGGAAGGTGGGAATGGTTCTTATGGCCGTATGACTAAAGGAATGGCACTTGCTATTAAAGCCAAGACATTACTCTATGCCGCAAGCCCACTCTACAACAGAACGGATAATAACGATCCACTACTAGGCTATACTGACGGCTCGGATGTGACGGAACGTTGGAAACTTGCAGCCAAAGCTTGTGCAGATGTAATCAATCTAAATGCAGACGGAACAATATCTCCGGATGGAAGTAAAAAATATAGTTTGATAGCTCTTACTGCTGCTAAAACGTACGACAAGATCTTTATCAATGCCAATCCTAATCCGGAATATATCCTATTCTATACGGCTGCTAAGGACAATGGTCTGGAAAACAGGCATTATCCCCCTACAATCTCAAAAGATCAGGGAGGAGGTACAGTACCTTCACAGCAATTGATCGATGCATTTACCATGAAAGATGGAAGCGATTATACCCATTCTTCTGACGGTGCAAGCATGTATACTAACAGAGACCCGCGTTTGGCAGCAATTATCGGATATGACGGTTCGGTTTATGGAAAGAATACCATTTATACGCGAATTAGTGATAACACAACCATAGACGGACTCAACCAAGTGAAGAACCGTTCGACCAATACAGGATATTATTTAGCTAAATTCCTGGACAAAACACTGAACTTCGGACAGGCCAATGTGGGTACCGTTTTCCACTTATTCCCGATGATTCGCTTATCTGATATCCTACTTTCCTACGCAGAAGCCATGCATCACGCTTACGGCATGAGTGCGGATCCAGAAGGCTATGGTTTGACAGCAATAGAAGCTGTACAAAAAATACGTACCAGAGCCGGATTCGGAACAAATGATAAATTTCTTAATGGGGTGACAGATAACAACTTTATGGAAAAAGTGAAGCAAGAACGCCGTATCGAACTCTGTTTTGAAGAACATCGTTACTTCGATTTGCGACGTTGGATGGATGGCAATCAACTTAAAGAACCTATTATCGGAATGAAAGTAGAAGAAAATGCTTCCGGGCTTCATTATACACGCATTACAGTAGATGAAGCACGCAATTTTAAAGATTACATGTATTATCATCCTATTCCTCTGAAAGTAATCAAGGAAAGCCCTTCCATCCAACAGAATCCAGGTTGGTAACGGGCATCAAAACTATTTAATAGATAGAAAACATGAAAAAGATAATAATATTATTCATATGCTTAACCTGCTCCATCTGGCATGTCTGTGCCCAAACCAAAGTTAGCGGAATTGTTAAAGATGCCCAAGGAATGGAGATGATTGGCGCTACTATCCTTCAGAAAGGGACTAATAATGGAATAGTGACTGGTTTGGATGGCAAATTTACTCTTACATTGTCCAACGAAGCAGAGCAAACACTTCTTATCTCAATGATCGGCTTTATAGAACAATCTATTGCCATAAAAAAGAATCATCCTTTTATCAATGTCACCTTGGAAGAAGACATTGCACAATTAGATGAAGTTGTTGTGGTGGGATATGGAACACAGAAAAAAGTATCTCTGACCGGTTCAATTTCTAATGTCGGAACTGAAGACTTGAAAAGCATGCCTGTATCAAGTGTCACAAACGCTTTAGGTGGCCGCATCCCAGGACTGGTAACCCGGCAAGAGAGCGGACGTCCCGGCGGTGATCAGGCTACAATGTTTATTCGTGGTCGCGCTTCATTGAACGATTCTAGCCCTTTAGTACTGATTGACGGGGTAGAACGGCCTATGGCACAAATCGACCCTGATGATATAGAAACTATCTCCGTGTTAAAGGATGCTTCTGCAACAGCCGTATACGGTGTACGAGGAGCAAATGGTGTAATATTGGTAACTACCCGGAGAGGTCGTGAGGGAGAGACTCGAATATCCTTCTCATCTGAATTCGGTATTACTTCCTTCAATCGTATATCCCAAACACAAAATGCAGAGTCCGTTTCAAGATTCATGCGTGAGGGTGCCATCAATGATGGCTTTGACCCATCTGATACCGGCAATACCCGTGGAATTTTCCTGTCAGAGTATGATAACTATCTCTATCGTACCCAGAAAAGTCCGTTTACACACCCGGACAACGACTTTGTAGATATGTTTACGAAGAACGGTTTCCAACAAAAATACAACGTCAACTTATCCGGTGGAAACAAGACAGTACGTTACTTTGTCTCTGTGGGATATTTCACGCAGACTGGTATATTTGAGACAGATGTAGACAAAATTAAAGAACATGAAACGATACAAGCTCTTTTAGCAGCCTCGCCCGATGTAGCTAAAGGCTTATACAAAGAAGGGTATGATTCAGAATATAGGTACAACAGGCTCACTACCCGTTCGAATATTGATATCAACCTGACTGAAGATTTCAAAGTATCCGTGAATCTTGCTTATCGTTTCGGGAGTCAGAACCGCCCATACGGTTATGATGCCAACGGAGATGAAGCACTACGACTATTTGGTATGTTCTACCGTAATTCTCCCCAAGCTTTCCCAATCTTGAATGCAAACGGTACTTATGCCGCTGCCGATGGTATATGGAGACAGAATCCACTCGTAACATTATGCTATTCAGGATTTTTCCTCAATTTTAGCAATAAACTCGAGACAGATTTCGTTTTCAAATATAACCTAAGAAAACTATTGAAAGGATTAAGCATCGATGGAAAGTTCTCTTATGATGCCGGCTGGAACAATAACCGCAGCATACAACAACGTCCAAACATTTATCAATATAACCCGATAGCCGAAACTTATAAACAGGGACTTGAAATGGTGCTGCCTACAAAAGCCACTAATAAAACAGCAGCTACACATCGCAAATATGCTGAAGCAGCAGTTCGTTATAAACAATCCTTCTCAGGACATAACATATCCGGATTAGTTCTTTACAATATGAGTTACACCTCCACTCCCGGTGGACGTTATTCTTACGTGCCCCATATCTATCAGGCTTTAGTAGGACGTGTTAACTATGATTATGAGAATCGTTATCTATTCGAAATCAACGCCGGCTATAACGGTTCAAACCGTTTTGCAGAAGGACACCGCTATCAGCTTTTCCCTGCTGCATCAATGGGATGGGTACTCACTAATGAACCTTTCTTTAAAGAAAACCCAATCTTAAGTTTTACAAAACTACGCTTCTCTTATGGTGAAGTTGGAAATGACAAGCTGGGAAGTTTCTCTTACTACTATCGTTCAGGATATGATAATGGACTAGGTTATACTTTTGGAGAAACTCAGAATCCTGCAATTACAGGTCTGATTCAAGGAAAAAGTGCCAATGAAAATATCACTTGGGAAATTGCACGGAAATACAACTTAGGAATTGAGACAAAATGGTTGAAAGACAAAATATCCGCCAATATCGACTTTTTTAAAGAACGTCGTAGTAACATCCTATGTGAGCCGGAAAGATATTCTCAAGCAGCCGGTTCAAACGGACTGGCTCCTATAAACTATGGTGTCGTAACAAATCAAGGATACGATCTGGAAATAGGCTATCAAGATCAAAAAGGAGATTTTGGATATTCCGTAAAAGCGATTTACGGATATGCCCATAATAAGATTGTGGAGAAAAGTGAGTCAGTGAAACCCTATTCCTATATGTCACAGACCGGCAATCCTATCGGACAGTTCATCGGCTATATTTCCGACGGATTCTTTAGTTCTTATGAAGATGTAGCAAGTTCCCCCGTTCAATTCGGACAAGTAAGCCGACCAGGGGATATTAAGTATAAGGATTTGAATCATGATGGAGTGATTGACTCCAACGATCAGGCTCCTATCGGCTATAATCCGGTGCCCGAGATGACTTTTTCCCTTACCGCCGGTTTGAACTGGAAAGGATTTGATTTCAGTGTATTACTTCAGGGTGCTACCCGTTCATCCATTTATCTGCAAGGAGATATCGCATGGGATAATTCTTGGGGTAACTATTACGAAGAGCATATCGGAAGATGGACACCGGAAACAGCTGCAACTGCGACATATCCACGTTTCACCAAAGCAGCCACTGCCACACATCCCAATTATTATAAATCGGATTATTGGTTGAAAGACTCCAAATACTTGCGTTTGAAAAATATTCAGTTAGGTTACACTATTCCCCGCAAACTTTTGAAAAAAATCGGAATACGTTCACTCAGAGTATATACTAATGCCTATAATCTCCTTACATGGGATAATGTAAAGAAGGTAGACCCTGAATCACCGAACAATAGTAACGGGCAATTCTATCCACAACAAAAAGTAATAAATTTTGGTATCAACCTGAATTTCTAATGTTTGAAACAAGTAATTTATGAGAAAACTATTTATATCCTTTATAACGGCTATCCTGCTTACCAGTTGTAGTGCAGATAGCCTGATGAAAGAAACCGAGCTGGATCTTACAGATACAGAGAAGGTTTATTCGGACATTACATTGACCCGCAAAGTTGCATACGACTTGTATGCACGTATGCGCATGGGAAGAGATCGGCAGGGAAGCTTCGGATTCTTAGGAAATATAGGAAAGTCGCCTTGTATGCTTGACAATGCAACGGACGATGGAGCCGGAAATACAACCCGTGCCGGAGGTGCAGTCATATCCGAACTTGAAAAATTTATAAAAGGGGGAATTGATGTTTCCAAAGGTTTGATTGGCGATGCCCATCCATGGACATTCTACTATAAAGCTATCCGCTCTGCAAACACATTTCTAAATAACGTAGACCGTTCACCACTGGAAGATTCAGAAAAAATAGCCCTGAAAAACCAAGTACGTTTTTTACGTGCACTGTATCATCATGAACTATTTCGCTTTTATGGAGCATTAGTAATCGGAGACAAAGAACTCGACCCATTGCTTTATGATGAGATCAAGCGTGAATCGTTAGAAACTACAGTCCGTTGGATTGCTAATGAATTCAAAGAACTTTCAGAACCGGGAGTATTACCCGATAAATACGATGCACCAGATTACGGCAGAGCGACCCGAGGAGCGGCTTTAGGATACTTGGCACGTACGTTGCTTTATGCAGCAAGTCCCTTGCATAAAGCTTCCGGAGTAACTTGGAAGGAAGCAGCAGATGCAGCTTATGATATGATTGAATATGCTGATGGAGGAGACTTTTATCGTTTATATGAAGATCCAACTACTCCGGAAAAAAGCTACACGCGATTATTTAATACCCGTACCAATGGTGAAACGATTATGGCATTTCTTCGTGCACCAACAAACGACCTCTACGGAACAATGCCTGCTTTTGACCCTTGGAACGTAAACAAAGAGTTAGTGACTTGTCCCAATCAATGGCTGGTAGATTGCTATGATATGCTTGACGGTTCACAACCCATCCTCGGTTATGAATCAAATACGAAAGCTATTATTAACCCGAACTCCGGTTACAATGAAAATTCTCCTTATGCTAACAGGGATCCCCGTTTGGCACAGAGTATTCTATGTGATGGTGCTACCTGGCCTTTAGTCAACGGTAAGCCAGCTACAATAGACCTGTCAAAATCATATAGATGGGGAAGCGGATACTTCCTGACAAAGTTCCTGGATGACCGTATCGATCATCGAAAAGGTGGTACCACTTACATGGACTTTCCAATGATGAGATATGCAGAAATCCTGCTCGATTATGCAGAAGCCGAGAATGAGGCCGAAGACACAAATACAGCCAGAGAAAAAGCAATAGCCCAGCTTAACAGGATACGCCGCCGTGCCGGTATCACGACAGACTTACTGGCCACTGATTATAATCAGGCGACCCTTCGGGAACGCATACGCAAAGAACGCCGTGTAGAGCTTTGTTTTGAAGATCATCGATTCTTTGATATAAGAAGATGGCTGATAGCAAAAGATGTTATGAGATTACCGGCTGTCGGAATAAAGAAAATTAACGGTGGATATCAGCGGGTAACTTTAGATACACGAAATTATAACGAGCGTATGAACTTGGCCCCAATACCACAGAGTGAAGTTAATAACTGCCCGAATATCTATCAGAATCCAGGATACTAATCTAAATAGAATGTTTACTTAAAAAAATAAAGTCATGAAAACAAATAGTATAATTGCATTAATTCTGTCAATCAGTTTATTTGGATTATTCGGTTGTGCAGATAAATATGAAGTTGATTATGAAGCACCTGTCAAGATTGAATTTACAGGTGTCGATCAAAACAATAGAGTATCATTAGAGAAAGGAGTTGCAGAATACACGGCAACCGTCAAAGTACAGGGAGAAATCATGAGTTTTGAAATTTATCAGGCAGACTCCAAGACTGGAATACAAGGGAGCCTGATAGAAGAAACTGCCCGGTCATTTGAAGACGGAACCGCTAATTACGAGACAACTTACAAGTTTACTTCTTTAAAAGAGAATGCCTGTATTACAGTAGTCGTTTTAGGTACCGACGGTAATACTTACCAACGTAAGTTATTGGTAGAGATTACTCCTTCCGTTTTATTCTCCGATCCGGATTATGGAAAAGATGGAGAAATAGTAGAGACAGCTTCGGCTTATTATGGTTGTTACTATGCAACATGGCTTCTTGGACGCACCTATATGGCTGCTGATGCCATGAAATATGCAAACGAAGTCGATTTCTCACTCGGAGATATTATCTTGCCTTCAGGAAGCGAAGCTGTACCTGCTCTTGTTTCACCTGCTAAAAGAAGTGATTATGGCTTGATGACAATTAATGGTTTACAACACACATTATTTGCTGAAACCTCTTTATCACAAGCAGAATTTAATGCAATCTCCCAGGTAGATGCAACTCCGATAGAAAATCTGGCAGATCCAACCTCCGAAGTCTTAGCTATTCAGGCAGATAAAGTTTACCTGTTCAAAACTGCCAATGGAAAGAAAGGATTGATTTGCATACAAAAAATAACAGCAAAAACTGGTACTATCGAAGTCTCACCGGATAATTGGGTAGAAAACACTAAATACTCATGGGTACAATTACTGACTAAAACCGTGGCGAAGTAAAGCTCCCATTCAAGATACTTTCTCCAATGATCGTATCATAGAATAATTAGAAGAATAGAGAAGTTTTCGGTTTCTACGAGCTTCTCTATTCGTGTTTTCTCAATAGAAGAAAGAAGAAATCTATCATTCTACCATTTTTTTTCCTTTATTGATTAGTATTTTTCCTTCCTTCTCTGATATCTTCCCTACTTTTGCGAAAAGTCATCATGAAAAACTAAAGTTAATTAAATCACAATAATTATGAATCTGAAAAAACATTTACCCTGGCTGGGAGCCTTACTCCCCATTGCTAACACACAAGCAGAAACAAAACCTAATGTAGTAATTATCTATATCGATGATATGGGTATCGGTGACATAGGTTGTTATGGAGGCAAATTCGCTCCTACACCTAATATTGACAGGCTAGCACAAGACGGGTTATTATTCAACCAGTATTATTCTTCTGCGCCGGTTAGTTCTCCGTCTCGCTGTGGATTGACCACAGGTCTCTTTCCTCTTGAAGTGGGAATCAACACTTTCCTGAACGACAAAGCTGCTAATAAGAGATGCGAACAACGTAATTTCCTTGATGATAAGTTACCCTCCATGGCACGTGCTTTCCAAAATGCAGGTTACTCAACAGGACACATCGGAAAATGGCACATGGGAGGCGGACGCGACGTACATAACGCTCCTTCTATTAAGAATTACGGTTTTGACGAATACATATCAACCTACGAAAGCCCGGACCCGGAACCAGCAATCACTGCTACCAAATGGATCTGGTCGGATAAAGACAGCGTGAAACGCTGGAGACGAACGGAATACTTTGTAGATAAGAGCATTGAGTTTGTAAAAAAGCATAAAGGCGAACCTTTTTTCCTGAATCTATGGCCGGATGATATGCATACCCCTTGGGTACCGGAATTCAAACAAAAGGAAAGAAAAAGCTGGGAAACACAAGAAGCATTTGCTCCCGTCCTTGCTGAAATGGACAAACAGCTTGGACGTTTTATCAAAGCACTGGATGATATGGGGCTGGCGGAAAACACAATCATTATTTTCACTAGCGACAATGGCCCTGCACCCAGCTTTAAGTCTGTACGTTCCGCTTATTTGAGAGGAACTAAAAATAGTCTTTATGAAGGTGGTATTCGTATGCCTTTCATCATCAGATACCCCAAGAAAATTAAAGCCGGACAGGTAAATAACGAGTCTGTGTTATGTGCTGTAGATTTATATCCGACTCTCTGTTCAGTAGCCGGAATCAAAACAGAAAAAGGTTACAAAGGCGATGGACAGAACTATTCAAAAGTTCTTCTCGGTAAATCGGAAGCCAAACGCAAGACCGATTTAATGTGGGACTTCGGACGAAACAAACATTTTGGCTTTCCAGGGAACCCTTATGACAGAAGCCCCCATTTAGCTATACGCAGTGGAAAATGGAAATTATTAGTAAACGGTGACGGAAGCGATGCGCAATTATATGATATGGAAAAGGATAAGTTCGAAAAGAATAATATCGCAAATGAGCATCCTGATTTGGTTGCCAAGTTGAGCAAGAAAGTATGTAAATGGTTTGAGGAAAACAAAGACAAAGGAAAAGAGTAATACAGTGAAAAACAAATTATAAACCAACATTAAACTTATGAATTCTAAATTTTTACTATTACCAACCGCCTTGATGGTTGCTGGACATTCTGCAGCAGAGGCCAAAGGAAAAAAGTCCGATCAAAGACCCAATATCCTGGTAATTCTTGCAGATGACCTAGGCTATTCTGACCTGGGATGCTACGGTAGTGAAATCCACACACCTAATCTGGACAAACTGGCAAAACAAGGAGTACGTTTCAATCATTTCTATAACACCAGCCGGAGTTGTCCGACGCGTGCTTCCCTGTTGACAGGACTTTATCAACATCAGGCAGGAATCGGACGTATGACCTTCGATGACCACCTGCCGGGTTACCGGGGAACACTCTCACGCAATGCCGTTACCATCGCAGAGGTATTGAAAGAATCAGGATATGCTACCAGCATGGTAGGTAAATGGCACATCGCAGAAACTCCACTACGCAAAGATCAACGCGAATGGCTCGCACATCACGTATATCACGAAACCTATTCTGATCTTTGTCATTATCCGGTAAATCGCGGATTTGATACCCACTATGGTACTATCTACGGAGTAGTAGACTATTTTGACCCATTCAGTCTGGTAGAAGGTGAAGTACCCGTGAAAGAAGTACCCGACGGATATTACATCACACAGGCGCTTTCAGACCGTGCAGTGAAAGAAGTGAAAGAGTATGCCAAAGACGATAAACCATTCTTTATGTACCTGGCTTACACAGCACCACACTGGCCATTGCATGCACTGCCGGAAGATATTGAAAAATATAAGGATACCTATAAAGTTGGCTGGGAAGCTATCCGTAACGCCCGTTACGAACGTCAGAAACAGCTTGGTATATTCCCTAACATGGATAATTTCCTGTCTGATAGACAGTTCAAAGATAAATGGGAAGATAACCCACATGCTGAATGGGATGCTCGTGCTATGGCTGTTCATGCTGCCATGATCGACCGTATGGATCAGGGGATAGGACAAGTTATCGACGCCCTGGAAAAGACAGGACAACTTGAAAATACACTGATTTTATTCCTTTCCGACAATGGATGCAGCAATGAAGATTGTCAGAACTACTCTCCAGGAGAAAATGACCGTCCTGATATGACACGTAAAGGGGAGAAAATGGTTTATCCTCATAACAAAGAAGTGCTGCCTGGCCCGGAAACCACATACGCTTCATTGGGAGCACGCTGGGCAAACGTAGCCAACACACCGTTCCGTTTTTGGAAAGCCAAATCTTATGAAGGAGGAATCTGTACTCCGATGATTGCCCACTGGCCAAAAGGTATCAAGAAGAATGTCGGCAAAACGACTCCCGAAATCGGACATGTAATGGACATCATGGCTACTTGTATCGATATGGCAGGCGCCACTTATCCTACCAAATACAAAGGAAATGACATCATTCCATTGGAAGGCAAGAGTCTGGTTCCTATCTTCAAGACCGGACATCGTGAAGGACATGACTATCTTGGATTCGAACATTACAATGAACGTGCATTCCTCTCTAATGACGGTTGGAAACTGGTTCGTCCGGGAGAAAACGCTAAATGGGAATTATACAACCTGAATGAGGACCGGAGCGAAATGCATAATCTGGCAGCACAATACCCTGAAAAAGTAGCTGAAATGACAAAGGCTTACGAAGCATGGGCTAAACGTTGCATGGTAGAACCTTACCCGGGACAGAAAAAGAAATAAAGCCAACTCAATTAATTAGAAAGAGTACTCGATTAATTATTTTATATTTGACTCCTGTCGGAAAATATCCAATGATATTGCACGACAGGAGTTTTTTTATATGCTTTTATCCCTTCTTTATCAAGCCTCACCTGAAATCGGAGGCTGACCTGTATATTCCTTAGGCAGTACACCATATTGCGCTTTAAAACATTTCGCAAAATAAGAAGAAGAAGTAAATCCTACCTGCACTGCCACTTCTGAAATACGGGTACCGCCCATTATCAGTTCAGCAGCTCTATTCATACGAAGTGTCTTCAAATAATCATTAGGCGACATTCCGGACAAAGCCTTTATCTTCCGATAAAAATTAGAACGGCTCATATTCATCTGTTCAGACAGGGTATCTATCGAGAAGTTCTCATCCGCCAACTGTTCGGCTATTACTCCCTGTATCTTCGCTATAAATTCACAGTCTTTTTGAGACATCGCAAAATCCGTTGTCGAAACAGCAACCGTATCTCCTGCCAAGCTCACCATCAATTTATGGAAAGACTGCCTCAACTTCAACAGATTCTCGATCTGCATACGGAGCTGTTTAACAGAGAATGGTTTCTCAACATATACATCCGCTCCACATTCAAGTCCTTCGACTTTAGACTCCAAAGTGGTTTTCGCCGTCAACAAAATAACCGGAATATGTGAATAAGAGATTTCAGACTTCACCTTGCTGCAAAGTTCCAGCCCATCCATCTCCGGCATCATTACGTCACTCACTATCACATCCACATTTTCCTTCGCAAGCACTTCAAGAGCTTCACGACCGTTGGAAGCCCTCAACACACGGAACCATTCCGCCAATGACTCACGAGTCAGATTCAGCAAATCAACATTATCCTCAACCAACAGAACTGTGAACTTCTTTCCAGCATACTCCGAAGAGATCGTTTCAGAAGCATCTGCATGCTCCGGGGATATTTCTACAATATCGCTCGTTTTTTCCGTCTCCCACTCTTTGAACGGAAGAGACAGCATAAACGAAGAACCACCTCCAACATTATCTTCCAGACGCAAATCTCCCTGATGAGCTTCTGCCAAAGATTTCGCAAAAGCCAATCCGATGCCAGTGCCTACTGCTGTGGCCACCTTATCGTCAGGCAGTTGATAGAAAGCCTCAAATATCTTTTGTTTCTGTTCATTTGGTATTCCGGGACCATCATCGTTCACTTGTATCTCATATCCCCCATCAGTGACAAGCAGCTTCAAGTCAATATGCGCATGCGCATATTTGATGGCATTTCCCATCAGATTGACAAGAATCTTACTTAATTTGTCCCTATCCACCGTAGACACCAGCTCTTGTTCAGGCACAGTCAGTTGCAAATCAATACCTTTTAATTCAGCAGGGCTTGTAAACTGATTATAAACGTCACTGACAAGTTCTTTAATATCACTCTTTTTCAAATTCAGATGCAGCGTACCACTCTCCATTTTCTGAAAATCAAGCAATTCATTAGTAATCCCCAGCAGATAATTTACATTCTTATCTATCACAGACAAATACTTGAGATCTTTTCCTTCACGTTCTTTCTCCAATAATTTTTCCAAAGGAAGCCGTATCAAACTAAGCGGAGTACGTATTTCATGCACCAGATTGATGAAAAAGCTAATCTTCGACTTGTAAACTTCCTGTTCCTTGGTAATCTGATATTTTTCCATCCGCCGCTTATATTTGCGTTTAACACGGAGATTCCATCGCCAAGCCATCCAACCGATCCATCCCAACAGCATGAGGACATAAACGAAGTAAGCAAAGGTACTACGCCACCAGGGAGGAGTAATCACCACCTTTAAAGTGATAGTATTCTCATTCCACTGGCGATCATTATTAGAGCCTCTGACTTCGAACAGATACTCACCGGGAGGTAAATTGGTGTAAGAAGCCATATTATTATCAGTATTCAGAATCCACTCCTTGTCCACTCCCCGAAGTATGTAAGAATACCGGTTCTTCCCCGGATCTTCAAAACTAAGAGCGACAAAACGGATGGAGAAACTATTGTTTTCATAAGATAAAGTCACCTTATCAGCCATATAAAGCGGTTTATCCAACTGAAGCAGTTTCTTCACCTCCTGCTCATCGGTTTGATAAGGCAACCGGATATCGGTCACATAAACCGGAGGAATATATTTGTTATCTACAAACTGTTCCGGCTGAAATACATTAAAGCCGTTGATCCCACCAAAATACAATTTTCCTTCGGATGATTTCAATGAAGATCGAGCTATAAACTGATTCCCTTGCAAGCCGTCATTAATCGTGAACTGGCGGAAATGATCTTTGGTAACAGGATTAATCTTAAAGATTCCGGCATTACTGGATACCCAGAAATCACCTCCCTGATCTTGCTCAATCGCATAAATAACCTTGTTAGGTAATAAAGTATTATGCGGATCAAACTCAATGAATCTTTTCTCTTTAGCATCAAAAGAACACAGTCCTCCCCCATTCGTTCCAAACCACATGGTTCCTTTCGCATCTTCAAATAAAGTAATGACCGAATTACTGGTGATCGTAGTCGAATCTTCCCGTTCATGCTGATAATGTTTCCAATGAGCATTCATTGTATTGTAAGAAAACACACCACTATTGGAAGTCGCAATCCAGAGATGATTGTACATATCCTCATAGATATCGACAACAGAAACCATTGAACCGATGCTTGTGATGGTCATAAAGTTATCTCGAACCGGGTCATAACAACACAATCCCCAACTCGTTCCTACATAAATTTCTCCTTTTCGTCCTTTATAAATACACAACACATCGTTGCTACAAATCGTATTGGGAATTCCACGAGAATGAGTATAGGCTTTCACTGCCCCTGTGCGTAAATTGATAACCCGTATTCCTCCGGCATAAGTACCGATCCATAAATAGTCGCCATCCAGCATTAAAGAACGGATGTCATACTTTTGATTTTTAGCTCCTCCTATTGCATAAGGAGAAAGCTCCCGAGTAGCAGTATTGAAGAAATACAAACCGCTTTGAGTTCCAATCCAGATATTCCCATCTTTATTCTCACAGAAAGGAGCAACGACCTCCCCCGCTCCCGGCACTCCGGACAGATAAGCAGGCGAATAATAATCAAAACGTTTAGTCTGCTTGGACATATAGTTAATCCCACCCAAATTGGTCAACACCCAAAGAGCCCCTTCGGCATCCCACATCATTCCATTGATAGTCTGGTCACTCAAACTTCTCGGATCGGCGGGATTATCCGCCCGCTGGAATGTGTTTGTATTTTGATCGAATAGATAAAGCCCGTTATCCGTTCCTACCAACAGCTCTTTATCCGTATACTTCAGCAAACAATGAACAGCTCCGAAATTAAACGCCGAACCACTGTAATTGTCTATAGCTTCGGTTCGTTCATCCAAACGGCTCAACAGATTACTTCCCGCACCAATCCAGATTTCTCCATCGATATTCTGAATACAGTTTACTTTATAACTATCAGAAGCATTTATATCTAATGAAATTTCATACGTCCGGAGAAACTTGCCGTTTTCGTCAAAGCACAAAAGTCCTTCCTGTAAGGAAGATATATAGACCCTCTTCCGATCAGCACTCTGACAGAGGTCCCATACAAAAGATGTCTGAACACTATTTTGAGTCAGCACCTCTGTTTTCGGATCATAAATAAAAAATCCCTGTCCCAAAGTCGCAATCCAGATAAGACCATTTTCCGTCTTAATAATCTTTTTTATCTCACTGCTGATATACACATTATACTGCGTCGTTTTATCAAAGCAAGAGAAACGATCGGTATCCCGGTCATAAATATAAAGTCCGGAGTTTGTTCCAACCCAAATATTCTTGTCCACCTCTATCAAGGCTTCTACGAAATTATTTTCTAATGAAAATTTGTCGTTGAGAACATTCCGGTACACTTTATTGCCCCGCCCGTCATAACGGTTCAATCCGTCACTCGTACCCAGCCAGATAAAACCATAACTATCTTGAAGGGCGCACCACACGGTATTATGAGACAATCCATCTTCTACCTGATATTTCTTGAACGAAAAATAAGGAGACGCGGATAGTGTTCCGGTCCAGAAGATCAGCAAGCATATTAGTATTTTAGTTAACTTCATTCTACGTGTTTTTTATTCAATTATCGGTTCAGCCAAGGTTCAGGATTCAACTTTTCTTTCTCCCTACGCAACTGGAAGTGCAATACCGTCCGTCCATTATCCGTGCCGTCAGAAAAAACCTGACCGATAGATTGCTTCGTCTTCACCGTATCACCGGCTTTGACGGATGCAGAAGAAAGATTGCAATAAACAGAAATATAATTGCCATGACGAATGAGGACATTAAATAATCCGTTCAATTGGAACACAGCCGCCACCTTCCCATCAAAAATGGCACGCGCCTGTGCACCTGGTTTTCCCTGAATATCAATACCCTTGTTATCCAGTTTCACGTTGCGCAACCCCTCTACGGCATATTGTCCGTAACGGCTGGTGATAATATAAGCACCGGATATAGGCATTGGCAATTTCCCGCGATTCGCGGCAAAGTTACCTGATAATTCCCGATCCGCCTTACTCATGGTATAAGCCTCAAGAGGTTTCGATTTAGCGGCCGTTTCCGTTGCAGCAGATTTTCCCTCCTTGCTTTCCTCTTTCTTACGGGCAGCCGCTTCACGACGAGCTTCTTCCTGCGCACGCTTACGGGCACGCTCTATTTCTTCCGCAATTAATTTATCGATGCGGGCATTCAGCAGATTGGCTTCCCTGCGTTTTTTATTTATCTCATTCTGCAATCCTTTCTGCTTCTTTTGCAGATTAGTCACTAACGTACGTTTCTCTTTTTCCTGCTCTTCCAACTTCACCTTTTCGCTCTCACGTTCTTGCAGCAGGTTCTCTTTGGCGGCTTTCACTTGCTGACGTTCCGCTTTCTTCTTGCGTATCTGCTCCTGTTTCTTTAGGATTTCTTCCCCTTGCAGACGTTGATAAGTGGCATATTCACGAACATATCGCATACGCCGATAAGTCTGCCCCAGATTCTTTGCCGAAAAAATAAACATGAGCTTCTCCTCTATCGACTTATTCTTATACAAGTACTGGACAGAAGCTTCATATTTCTTCTTTTTATCTTTCAAATCCTTCTCCAGCCCGTGCAACTGGCGCTCCAATGAAGCCAACTCACGCTGGATAGCCTCCACATCATTGTTGATAGCCATGATATAGCGTTTCCGCTCTTCAATCTGTCCGGTCAACACAGCCAGACTATTCAACTGGCTTCCCACATCTTTCTTTGTATCCTTCAATATAGATTCCGATTCGGCAATCTGTTTTTGCAGCGCACCGCGTTTACTTTCCAGCTCACGAATCAACTTGTTCGATTGAGCGAAAAGAGGAACTGCCAACCAAAGGCAACTGATTAGAATAACAAAGAAACGTTTCATCATAATAAAGCTACCAGCATTTTTACTAATTCTTCCAAGGGAATCTGGTTGTATTTGGACGTCAGTTCCGTCGGAGTTATCGAAAACTCTTGTGTGGAGAACTCATAAAGTTGGACTTTTGCCTTTTCTAATGAAGGAATTCCTATATCTTTTCCTGTCAGCTCTGTCTTTCCACCAGGAAGAGAGGCATCCATCAATATCTTTTCCAAACGGGAAAACTCCACATTCTTCGACAATACATTTTTCAATTCAGCTTTAGTGGCACGAACAAAGCGTTTATTCATCCTGTCTACCAATAAAACTTCGTCGGGAGTAACTTCTATACGTGCCACTTCTGTACGCAGAATAGGCATCAATAAGGAGATTTGTACCCGCTCATGAGTTTTCATCTTCATGGTTCCCCCTACAGACATGCTTCCCTTCTTGCCGGGAATAGTCAACTGAAGCTTGGAAGCCAGGTAACTGGATGTCGGAGCCTTTGTCGAAGTCTTAGTTTCCGAAGTTGCCAAGTGCTTCGAACTCTTACAGCCGGCCAACACCACTACCACCAACAACAGTAGATAAATGATTCTTTTCATTCCGCAATATATTTCTTCTTCTCTATTTTCTGTTTCAACGTTTTCGACTCGCTACCCATTTCCAGTGCCTTCTTCCAATATTTCAACGCACCTTCCACATCGCCGGTCATAAAATAAATATCTCCGCAATGCTCCACAATCACATCACTCTTCTCGCCGTCGTTCTTCATTGCATTGTCAATATAGATACGGGCTTCGGCATAGTTTCCCTTTTCAAAAAGAATCCATGCATAAGTATCGAGATAGGTCGAATTATTAGGTTCGGCTTTCACCGTTTTATAACTCATCTCCTCCGCCTTGTCCAAGTCACGACGTTCCACAGACAGATAATAAGCATAATTGTTCAATGCGCCAATATTGGAAGGATTGTACACCAAAGACGAATCGTAAGCAGCGTATGCCTCCGCCATCTGTTTCTTGGTATGATAAACATCCCCCATAATTGAATAGAAATCCGAAATGACTTCTTTTTGGGTATCAGCAGTTACGTGTTCCAATGCCCTGCCGCAAACACTCAATACACTATCCGTCTGTTCTGCCTGATGATAAGCAATAGCCAGATAATAATAAAGCGCCAACGCATCCGGAGTAGCTTCAATACCGGGTTCACAGACTTTGATAATTTGCTTGTAGTCTTCCTTTTTCACCGCCGCATTAACCAGCATCAAACGGGCAGCCTTATTGGTAGGGTCCAGATCAACCACCTGCTCCAATACCGGCACAGCCTCTTGTTCCATATTCTTCGACAACAGGTATTGAGAATAAAGCATCGGAATCTGCGGATCATCTATATCCTGCTTCATCATCCGGTCGAACAAGGCAATCACTTGAGTACTATCTTTAGCAGACGACTGTTCGTTTTCCACAATCACCTGTCTCATAACACTGATTTTGGTATCCGAAGTCACCTTCTTATTCAGCAATAAAGTATCCAACTGCTGTTGATACAACTCTTTCTGACCGGTCTGTTCATAATAAGAAGCCATTGAAAAAAGAGCCATCGGATTGTCAGGCTCTACCGCCAGGACCTTCTGATATGCATCGTATGCTTCCTGCTTTTTTCCATTCTGAAGATACACATCTCCCAATATCACCTGATAACGCATATCCATCGGATATTCCTGTACCAGACTTTCTATTTCCTGAAATGCCTTCTTATCATCTTTCATCTGAAGATAAATACGGAATTTCTCCATAGAAAGCTGCTCATTCTTACCCAAGCGTTTCTCTAAACGGTTCAATGTAGAAATGACATCGTTATATTTCTCCTGACGACTGTAAATATCAAGAAGACTGAACAAAGGCTCCTGCTTTGACGGGAAACGGGTTACCATTTTCTCAAGCAACGTTACAGCCTTATCCAACTCGTTCTGTTGCTGATACAGGCTGACCAGCCCCTGGCTATACCAGAAATTATCAGGAGCAAAAGCCACCGCCTGCTCCAAAGCCGCCTGACCTTGCGGCACCTGGCGGAGGAACATATAATACTGCGATATTTCATAAAGCGCCGAAGAAGCGTTCGGATTGATATCCAGGCAATGCTGTAACAAGCCAAATGCCGCATCATACTCATTCTTTTCTTTCATCCGCATGGCTTCCAAAAAGAAGTAGTCATATTTACGCTGTTGTTCAGCAGGAAGCAATGATTCTTTTACCGAAAAGGATGCATCTGCCTTCACTGCTGTTTTTGCTGTACGCATAGAGCGGGTTCCCCCACACGAAGTGAGCACTAACACCGTCACGAACAGCCATCCTATTTTTATCTTCATTCTATTTTTTCGATTAAGCATTCATCATACTCCGGTATGTCCGAAGCCACCGGCTCCGCGTTCCGTTTCATCCAGCACCTCCACTTCCTGCCATACAGGCTGTTCGTGCTTTGCTATCACCATCTGCGCGATACGTTCGCCATCTTCAATAACAAAAGCCTCGGACGAGAGATTGACTAAAATGACACAAACTTCTCCACGATAATCCGCATCAATCGTACCCGGAGAATTAAGTACTGTGATACCTTTCTTTATCGCCAGTCCGCTACGTGGACGAACTTGCGCCTCAAATCCCTTCGGCAGAGCGATATACAATCCTGTCGGCACCAGACAACGTTGTAACGGTTCCAGTGTGATAGGTTCAGAAAGATTAGCACGGATATCCATTCCTGCGGACAATTCGGTGGCATAAGCCGGAAGCGGATGCTTCGATTTATTGATAACTTGAATATTCATAAATGCATGTTTACTATTTAACGGGCGAAAATACACATTTTGAACTGAAAAATAGTTAAGTTTGCAGTTAAATAATGTACCGTTCCCTAAATTGTAAATAGTAAATAGTCAAATCGTAAATAAAATGATGAATTGGAAACAACTAATATCAGCGAAACGTTTCGGGATGGAAGAATTCCATGAAGAACGACAGGAAAACCGATCCGAATTCCAACGGGATTATGACCGTCTCATTTTTTCGGCTCCTTTCCGCAGATTACAGAACAAGACGCAAGTATTCCCTCTTCCGGGCAGCGTTTTTGTACACAACCGACTTACGCACAGTCTCGAAGTAGCCAGCGTTGGCCGTTCACTCGGGGACGATGTTGCCAAAGCACTTCTGGAACGTCATCCGGAACTTCAAGATTCTTTCCTGCCGGAGATCGGTTCTATCGTCTCGGCCGCTTGCCTGGCACACGATTTGGGAAATCCACCCTTCGGTCATTCAGGTGAAAAGGCTATTTCTACTTTTTTCTCTGAAGGGAAAGGAGTTCGCCTGAAAGAAAAGCAGCCGAACGGCGAGCAACTTTCTCCGATGGAATGGGAAGATTTGACACATTTTGAAGGAAATGCAAATGCGTTCCGAATACTGACACATCAGTTTGAAGGACGTCGCAAAGGCGGATTTGTCCTGACATATACCACTCTGGCTTCTATCGTAAAATATCCCTTTTCATCGAGCCTTGCAGGAACCAAATCGAAGTTTGGATTCTTCGTCAGCGAAGAAGAAAGTTTCCAAAAAATAGCAACTGAATTAGGACTGACCTTGCTCAACGAGCATCCTTTGAAGTATGCACGCCACCCACTAGTCTATTTAGTGGAAGCGGCAGACGATATTTGCTACCAGATGATGGATATTGAGGATGCATATAAACTGAAGATTCTCACCACTGAAGAAACCAAAGAACTATTAATGACCTATTTCAGCGAAGAGCGGCAGGAACATCTCCGGAAAACATTCCTGATTGTCAATGATGTCAACGAGCAAATCGCCTACCTGCGTTCTTCCGTCATCGGTTTATTGATCCGGGAGTGTACCCGTGTCTTTTTAGATCATGAACAAGAAATACTGTCCGGCACGTTCGAAGGACCACTAATCAAGCGCATAGCCGAACGTCCGGCAGCAGCCTACAAACACAGCGTCGAAGTATCTATCAATAAAATCTACCGTTCACGGGACGTACTGGATATCGAGCTAGCGGGATTCCGCATCATCAGTACCTTACTCGAATTGATGATAGACGCCGTGACCTCACCCGAAAAGGCTTATTCCAAACTCCTGATCGACCGGGTATCCAGCCAATACAATATAAATTCGCCTGTACTCTATGAAAGAATACAGGCGGTACTTGACTATATATCGGGAATGACCGATGTCTTTGCTCTTGATCTTTATCGTAAAATTAACGGGAACAGTCTGCCTGCGGTGTAACCACTTTAGGAGTAAAAACCTCTTTCCCTTCACAAGAAGACAATCTCAACGCATCCGGATGGCTTTCAATAAACGTCTGGATGTGTCGAATTCGTTTATCTTCAAGAATTTCGTCTACAGCAATCAGAATACCGGTTTCTTCCACATCACCGAACTCGTAATTGACAGCTGTTCCGAACATACGCATCGTAGGGCTTAAGCTCATATACGCATTTACCAACGGAGGAATATTATAGCCCAATTTACGGATTTCACAATTCAATATCTTATAGTCCTCTTTAAAAGTACTCTTACAGAACAATGCGTTCAACTCTTCTTCGGAAGTCTCAAGTTGCAGAGGCTCAATCGGAGTAACAAGTTTCTCTTTATCATAAAAATGTTTCTTGAGGAAATGAAGAATCATATCACGGCCACGACGATGGTAGCTAGGATACATGGTCACCTTGCCAAAGAAATACTTCACATTCGGCATAACCACGGTCAACGCTCCCAACCCGTCCCACAGATTATCCAAAGCGAACAATCCTTTGCTTCCGGCACGGGTAGACTGATATTCAAGCGTAACAAACGAACGCCCCAGCTCAATTGTCTGCGGCAGGTATTCTTTAATAAAAGCATCAGAAAAATGAAACATGTGGGAAGTAGCCAGAATTGGCGCGCCTTTTTCATCAAAACGCACGTCCGTACCAAGCAGATACCGGTAACCGCCCAGAATTTCTTCCGCTTCCGGATTCCATACGATCAACTGCTTGTAGGGGTGTTCCATCGTGTCGTATTCATCAATATCCATTGACAGGCCTGTACCTCCACCAGCAGCACGGAAAGCTATTTCACGCAAACGACCAATCTCTCTCATTACATTAGGAGCATTCTGATGAGTAATAATATAAATCTGATTATTACTCTTATTCGTCATTCGTAAGCGTTTGTCTTCCGTCAATTCTGCCTTCAGCAGTTCTTTGCTTACCGGTTTAATAATCTCTTCCATATTCCTTGTTATAGTTGTTCTATCAGTTACAGTTTATAAACAATATCCTTTACATATTCAGCCCACTGCGCAGGGGTTTTCGATTTATCAAAAGTCTGCCAGGGTATGGGTTTGCCAAAAGTGACAGTAAAAGTTTTGTGGCGATTCTTAAACATTTCATCCGCAAGATACAACATAGCGATGTTAAACTTGATACCCAATGCCTTGCAAATATTTGCCAGGTTGTAGAAGAAATCAGAATTCCTGCCTCCAAAATGCACGGGTATTACATCACGTTTTGCTTGTATGCTCTTTACTACAAATGTCTTTTTCCATTCCAGGTCACGAATGACTCCATTCTGACGACGCGAACACAGTCCGGCAGGGAACATTATCAGCTGGTCATCCGACTGAAATCCGGCTTCCACCATTTTCGGGAAGTCTTTTGCCTGTTTGCCGGTTTTATTAATAGGTATGCAAAGGGGAGCCAATCCGCGTAGATTCATCAACAAATCATTCACCAGGTATTTCACTTTCCCGTCATAGTGCTTTCCCAACACATAACCAAGCGCAACACCGTCCTGTCCGCCTAACGGATGATTGGACACAAAAGTATACAATCCATCCTTAGGCAAATTCTCAATGCCTTTTACGTCCACTTTCGCATCCAAAAAGCCCATACATGCCTCCAGAAAGTCCACACCCAATCTATCCTTCGACTCATTCAGGAATACATTAATTTCATCCTGATGAACAATTTTCTTCAGATAAGAAACCACGAATTTAGGGATGTACTTATAATGCTTCGGAGCCTTTGTCCGAAGTATCTTATCGACATCAATCAAAAATAAAGAGTCATCAGTCATTCTTTTCAAATAAAAATGATGGCACAAAATTAACGGTTCTTTTTTATTAATCGCAATAATTTGGTAGAAAATGCAGGATTTAAGTTCAGAAGATAAAAAAATACCACCCAAAAACTATCAAAAACAACCTAAAAACTATCCGCGGATAGTTTTCGGGCATAAAAACGTCGGATTTCCCCCTATCGGGTTTCAGAAATTCACGTAAACTTGCAACATCGAAAATAACAAACGAATATTCACCTTTAAAAAGCAACACATATGAAAAGTTTAAGCTTCAGAAAAGATTTAGTAGGAGTACAAGATGAATTACTACGCTTCGCTTATAAACTGACAACTGACCGTGAAGAAGCAAACGATTTGTTGCAGGAGACATCATTAAAAGCATTAGATAATGAAGATAAATATACCCCTGATACAAATTTCAAAGGATGGATGTATACCATCATGCGCAACATATTTATAAACAACTACCGCAAGGTAGTCCGCGACCAGACATTCGTCGATCAGACGGATAATCTTTATCATCTGAATTTACCACAGGACGGAAGTTCAGAAAGTACAGAAAGAGCATACGACCTGAAAGAGATGCACCGTGTAGTCAACAAACTCCCCAAAGAATACAGAGTTCCGTTCGCCATGCACGTTTCAGGATTCAAATACCGTGAGATTGCGGAAAAACTGAACCTCCCGCTAGGCACAGTAAAGAGCCGTATTTTCTTCACGCGCCAGAAATTACAGGAAGAATTGAAAGACTTCCGCTAGACCTTAACTATATAAATTGGTGATCTCGGATCACATACTTCTTTAATACAGATTTTAGTTTTGATAATGATTAAAAGGCAGAAATACTCCGGTATATTCTGCCTTTTCTTTTATTACTAAGATTAGTTGCACGACACCCGGGTCTCAACACCTACAACACCCGGGTCTCAATGGGTCTGACACCCGGGTGTCAGGTATGATGAGACCCGGGTGTCGTACAAGTTCCTATTGCATCAAAAGAAGTCTTCACTACTCTATTATTTAAAATTCACCTATACAGACATTTTTTCCCGTTTTACTGCCATAACTCCCCCACCAGCAGACTACTCTCAAAGCCGCATCATTTTCAAGCAAATAGACATTTAACATTCTGTTGAAAACTTCTCTGAAAGTTTTTTATGGAAAGTTGTGGGGAATTGTGGGGAATTTCATACTTTTACGGTCGCTTATTATAATAAGGTAATGATACGTTTTTTAGGAAATATTGAAGCCAGGGCGGACGCCAAAGGAAGGGTGTTCATACCCGCTACCTTCAGGAAGCAACTACAAGCAGCTTCCGAGGAGAGGCTTATTATGCGTAAAGACGTATTTCAGGACTGTTTGACCCTGTACCCCGAGAGCGTGTGGAACGAGGAGTTGAACGAGCTTCGCAGCAGGCTGAACAAATGGAACAGCAAACACCAACTCATTTTCAGACAGTTTGTGAGCGACGTTGAAGTGGTGACACCTGACAGCAACGGACGTATATTAATCCCCAAACGATATTTGCAGATTTGCAGCATTCATGGAGATATACGTTTTATCGGCATCGACAATAAGATAGAGATCTGGGCGAAAGAGCGGGCAGAACAGCCTTTCATGTCGCCTGAAGAGTTCGGTGCAGCATTAGAAGAAATTATGAACGATGATAATAGACAAGATGGAGAAAGATGAATTGACATACCATGTACCTGTATTGCTGAAAGAAAGCGTTGACGGGATGAATATCCAACCGGACGGAACGTATGTAGACGTTACATTCGGAGGAGCGGGACATTCGCGCGAGATACTTTCACGACTCGGAGAAGGCGGGCGTTTATTGGGATTCGACCAGGACGAGGACGCTGAACGGAACATTGTCAACGATCCTCACTTCATCTTCGTGCGCAGCAACTTCCGTTACCTGCAAAATTTCCTGCGCTATCACGACATCGAGCAGGTAGATGCAATCCTGGCCGACCTCGGCGTATCATCCCATCATTTCGATGATAGCGAACGCGGCTTTTCTTTCCGTTTCGACGGAGCGCTGGATATGCGTATGAACAAGCGTGCCGGAATTACGGCAGCAGACATCGTGAATACTTACGAGGAAGAACGTCTTGCAAACCTCTTCTATCTGTACGGAGAGCTGAAGAATAGCCGCAAACTGGCTTCTGTCATCGTTAAAGCCAGAAGCGGGCAGTACATCCGGACCATCGGTGAGTTTCTGGAAATCATCAAACCGCTTTTCGGCCGTGAACGCGAAAAGAAAGAACTGGCAAAAGTGTTCCAGGCACTGCGGATCGAAGTAAACCAAGAGATGGAAGCGCTGAAAGAGATGTTGCTGGCAGCCACGGAAGCACTAAAGCCGGGCGGCAGACTGGTGGTAATCACTTATCATTCATTGGAAGACCGCATGGTGAAAAACATCATGAAGACGGGCAACGTAGAAGGAAAAGCAGAATCCGACTTCTTCGGAAATCTGCAAACGCCTTTCCGCCTTGTCAATAATAAGGTAATCGTTCCCGACGAGGCAGAAATAGAACGGAACCCACGGTCGAGAAGTGCCAAATTACGAATTGCAGAAAAGAAATAAAAAGATATGGAAGAAGAAGTAGTAAATAAGAAAACAGAAGAGGGCAAGAAGAAAAACCGCACCTCGCTGAAGAGTATTCTGGGTGGAGACATTCTGGCTACCGATTTTTTCCGCCGTCAAACGAAGTTGCTGGTACTTATCATGGTATTCATCATCTTCTACATTCACAATCGTTATGCCAGTCAACAGCAACAGATCGAGATAGATCGGCTGAAAAAGGAATTGATAGACATTAAATACGACGCACTGACGCGCAGCTCGGAGCTGATGGAGAAGAGCCGCCAGTCACGCATTGAAGATTATATATCAAATAAGGAAAGCGATTTGCAAACATCAACCCATCCTCCTTACCTTATTAAATAAGTGGAGAGTGGAGAGTTGAAAATTGAGAGTTTTTAAAAGACAAATACTGTGGCAGTTAATAAAAAGAACATAATGACCCGTTACTTCTTCGTCATCCTGTTGATGGCGTTGATAGGAATAGCTATTGTTGTAAAAGCAGGCATCACCATGTTTGCCGAACGACAATACTGGCAGGATGTGGCTGATCGTTTCGTAAAAGAGAATGTGACGGTGAAACCTAATCGTGGAAACATTATTTCTTCTGACGGTAAACTGATGGCCAGTTCGCTACCCGAGTACAGAATCTATATGGACTTTATGTCCGGTGAGAAGGACGAAAAACGCAGACGGAAAGATCAGGCACGCCGGGACTCCATCCTCAATGCCAATATGGATTCCATCTGTATCGGACTTCACAAGATATTCCCGGACAAGAGTGCAGCCCAATTCAAAGCACACCTCAAGAAAGGACGCCAGGCAAAAAGCCGTAATTATCTGATTTATCCGAAACGTATTTCCTATATACAATATAAAGAGGTAAAGAGACTGCCCGTCTTCTGTTTGAACCGGTATAAAGGCGGATTTAAAGAATTAGCATACAATCAGCGCAAGAAACCTTTCGGTTCACTGGCTGCCCGTACGCTGGGAGATGTGTATGCAGATACAGCCAAAGGAGCCAGAAATGGTATCGAACTTGCTTTCGACACTATCCTGAAAGGACGGGACGGACTGACGCACCGCCAAAAAGTGATGAACAAATATCTGAACATTGTCGATGTGCCGCCGGTTGACGGTTGCGATTTGATTAGTACCATCGACGTAGGCATGCAGGATATCTGCGAGAAAGCATTGGTAGACAAGCTGAAAGAGCTGAATGCCAGCGTAGGCGTGGTGGTATTGATGGAAGTAGCTACCGGAGAAGTGAAAGCGATCGTCAACATGATGCAAGGCAAGGACGGCGAGTATTACGAAATGCGCAACAATGCCATCAGTGATATGCTTGAGCCGGGGTCCACTTTCAAGACGGCCTCCATTATGGTAGCTCTCGAAGACGGAAAGATCACTCCGGACTATGTGGTAGACACCGGCAACGGACAGATGCCGATGTACGGACGTGTCATGAAAGACCACAACTGGCACCGTGGAGGATATGGGAAGCTGACTGTTACTGAAATTCTGGGAGTTTCGTCCAACGTCGGTACCTCTTATATTATAGATCATTTCTATGGTAGCAATCCACAGAAATTCGTAGACGGGTTAAAACGGATGAGCATCGACCAACCGCTCCACCTACAGATTTCAGGAGAAGGGAAGCCGAATATCCGTGGCCCGAAAGAACGTTATTTTGCAAAGACCACTTTGCCGTGGATGAGTATCGGATACGAGACACAGGTTCCTCCAATCAATATTCTGACGTTCTACAACGGAATAGCCAACAATGGAGTCAGTGTACGTCCGAAATTTGTCAAAGCTGCCGTGAAAGACGGGGAAGTCGTGAAAGAATATCCGACAGAGGTTATCAATCCTAAGATTTGTTCAGATAAGACTTTGGCACAGATTCGTGAAATACTTCGGAAAGTGGTCGGTGAAGGACTTGCTAAGCCTGCAGGGAGTAAGCAATTCCACGTTTCAGGCAAAACGGGAACGGCGCAGATTTCACAGGGAGCAGCCGGATACAAAACGGGAAGAACGAATTACCTGGTTAGTTTCTGCGGATATTTTCCGTCAGAGGCACCTAAATATAGTATGATTGTCTCTATCCAGAAACCGGGCTTGCCGGCTTCGGGAGGTTTGATGGCAGGTAGTGTATTCAGCAAGATTGCAGAAAGAGTGTATGCCAAAGACTTGCGGTTGCCGCTTACCAATGCGATTGACACCAATTCCGTAGTCATTCCGAATGTAAAAGCCGGAGAGATGCGCGAAGCTCAACGGGTATTGGAGGAACTGGAGATTAATATACAAGGTAAAGTTGCCGATTCAGGAAAAGAAGTGTGGGGGAATACGCACGTTGCTCCGCAAGCTGTGGTTCTTGAAAGCCGGAGCAATATGCAGAACTTTGTGCCGAGCGTGATAGGTATGGGAGCGAAAGACGCCGTATACTTGTTGGAAAGCAAAGGATTGAAAGTCAATCTGGTCGGAGTGGGCAAAGTGAAAAGCCAGTCGATAGCCAATGGAACCATCGTAAAGAAGGGACAAACGGTGACGCTGACGCTAAAGTAAAAATTAAAGATTAAAAATTAAATAGAGTGATGTTATTAAAGGAGTTACTGAAAGCGATCCAACCGGTAGAGGTAGCCGGAGATTCAGACATAGAAATCACCGGAGTCAATATTGACTCCCGTCTAGTGGAAGCCGGCCAACTGTTCATGGCAATGCGCGGCACGCAAGCGGACGGCCATGCCTACATACCTGCTGCCATAGCGAAAGGAGCGACTGCTATCCTCTGCGAGGATATGCCGGAAGAACCTGTTGCGGGGATCACTTATATACAAGTCAAAGACAGTGAAGATGCAGTAGGAAAGATTGCTACTACTTTCTACGGCAACCCCACTTCCAAGATGGAACTGGTTGGCGTTACCGGAACGAACGGAAAAACAACAATCGCCACCTTATTATATAATACATTCCGTTATTTCAGATATAAGGTAGGGTTGATTTCTACCGTTTGCAATTATATCGACGACGAGCCGATTCCAACAGAACATACCACACCCGACCCTATCACGTTGAACCGTCTATTGGGACGAATGGCGGATGAAGGATGCAAATATGTTTTCATGGAAGTCAGTTCACACTCCATTGCACAGAAACGTATCAGTGGATTAAAGTTTGCAGGAGGGATCTTTACCAATCTGACCCGCGACCATCTCGACTATCATAAAACAGTAGAGAATTATCTGAAAGCAAAGAAGAAGTTCTTTGACGATCTGCCGAAAAGCGCATTCAGCCTGACTAATCTGGACGATAAGAATGGACTGGTGATGACACAGAATACACGTTCTAAAGTCTATACTTATTCATTAAGAAGCCTTTGTGACTTTAAAGGGCGGGTATTGGAGTCTCATTTTGAAGGAATGTTGCTCGACTTCAACAACCATGAGTTGGCAGTTCAGTTTATCGGTAAGTTCAATGCTTCCAATTTGCTGGCAGTATTCGGGGCAGCCGTTCTGTTGGGCAAGAAAGAAGAAGAGGTGCTTGTGGCTCTTAGTACGCTTCATCCGGTAGCCGGACGTTTCGATGCGGTCCGTTCTCCACAGGGAGTTACAGCGATTGTAGATTATGCGCATACTCCGGATGCTCTTATTAATGTATTGAATGCCATACATGGAGTACTTGAAGGAAAAGGAAAAGTGATTACAGTAGTGGGTGCCGGTGGCAACCGTGATAAGGGCAAACGTCCCATCATGGCAAAGGAAGCTGCTAAAGCCAGCGACCGCGTCATCATCACTTCAGACAATCCGCGCTTCGAAGAGCCGCAAGACATCATTAACGATATGCTTGCCGGACTGGATGCGGAGGATATGAAGAAAACGGTCAGCATTGCCGACCGTAAAGAAGCGATTCGCACGGCTTGCATGCTGGCAGAAAAAGGAGATGTAATCCTCGTTGCCGGAAAAGGACACGAGAATTACCAAGAGATAAAAGGAGTAAAACATCATTTTGACGATAAAGAAGTACTCAAAGAAATTTTTAAATAATGAATAGATTGTGCAAATATGCCGACTGGCTCCGGTATTTATCCGGCAGAAGCGACATAGCAACACATCAATAAATTGGCAAATTATTTATGTTATATTATCTATTTGAATGGCTGCAAAAGCTCAATTTTCCAGGAGCGGGAATGTTCGGATATACTTCATTCCGTGCTTTGATGGCGGTGATCCTCGCGTTACTTATTTCAAGTATCTGGGGAGATAAGTTCATCAACCTACTCAAAAGGAAACAAATCACAGAAACGCAGCGTGATGCTAAAACGGACCCGTTCGGCGTCAACAAAGTAGGCGTGCCGAGCATGGGAGGTGTTATCATCATTGTAGCCATCCTGATCCCTTGTCTGTTGTTGGGTAAACTGCATAATATATATATGATACTGATGCTGATAACCACCGTATGGTTGGGATCGCTCGGCTTCGCAGACGACTATATCAAGATCTTTAAAAAAGACAAAGAAGGTTTGCATGGTAAGTTCAAGATTATTGGTCAGGTCGGTTTGGGTTTAATTGTCGGAATGACTTTGTATCTAAGCCCGGACGTAGTGATCCGTGAGAATATCGAAGTTCATAATCCGGGACAGGAGATGGAAGTGATACACGGAACCAATGATTTGAAATCGACCCAGACAACGATTCCTTTTTTCAAGAGCAATAACCTTGATTATGCCGATCTGGTTGCTTTCATGGGCGAGCATGCGCAAACAGCCGGATGGATTTTGTTCGTCATCGTCACAATCATCGTGGTTACCGCCGTATCAAACGGTGCCAACCTGAATGACGGTATGGACGGAATGGCGGCCGGAAACTCGGCCATTATCGGCGCAACGCTGGGGATATTGGCGTATGTATCGTCACATATCGAGTTCGCAGGCTATCTGAATATCATGTATATTCCGGGTTCGGAAGAACTGGTAATCTATATCTGTGCTTTCATCGGTGCGCTTATCGGTTTCTTATGGTACAATGCTTATCCGGCACAAGTATTTATGGGAGATACAGGTAGCCTCACCATTGGCGGTATCATCGCAGTGTTCGCCATCATCATCCACAAAGAGTTGTTGATACCGATTCTTTGCGGTGTATTCCTGGTAGAAAATCTGTCGGTAATCCTGCAACGGGCTTATTATAAGGCAGGAAAGAGGAAAGGGGTAAAGCAGCGTTTGTTCAAGCGCACACCGATTCACGATCATTTCCGTACTTCGATGAGCCTGATCGAGCCGGGATGTACGGTGAAATTCACCAAGCCCGACCAGCTGTTCCACGAATCAAAGATTACCGTCCGTTTCTGGATTGTAACGATTGTATTGGCGGCAATAACAATTATAACATTAAAAATAAGATAGAATGAAGGCACGGATTACACGGATTAACGCAGTGTTAACTGCATAATCCCTTAAAACCGTGAAATCCGCGTCACCCGTGCCTTCATTAAAAATATAGAGAGCATTAACCCGATTATTAACTTTTAAAAGATGTGCGCAGCTAATAGATAAATCAATCGATTAGAAAACAAGGGCACATTATTGTAGATGAAAAGAATTGTAATTTTAGGAGCTGGCGAAAGCGGCGCAGGTGCAGCCGTACTCGCAAAAGTAAAAGGATTTGAGACGTTTGTTTCGGACATGTCCGCCATCAAGGACAAATACAAGGAACTTCTCGACAGCCATCAGATTGCCTGGGAAGAAGGACACCATACCGAAGAGCTCATTCTGAATGCCGACGAGGTTATCAAAAGCCCCGGTATCCCGAATGACGCCCCAATCATCCTGAAACTGAAAGCTCAAGGCACACCGGTGATCTCCGAGATTGAGTTTGCCGGACGCTATACTGATGCCAAAATGATCTGTATTACAGGTTCTAACGGAAAGACTACAACGACTTCCCTGATCTACCACATTTTCAAAAGCGCAGGTCTGAACGTAGGTTTGGCAGGCAACATCGGCAAAAGTCTTGCTTTGCAGGTAGCCGAAGATTACCATGACTATTATATTATCGAACTTAGCTCTTTCCAGCTGGATAATATGTATAACTTCCGTGCGAACATCGCCGTATTGATGAACATCACTCCGGACCATCTTGATCGCTACGACCACTGTATGCAGAATTACATCGACGCTAAATTCCGCATCACCCAAAACCAAACCCCGGACGATGCTTTCATCTTCTGGAATGACGACCCGATCATCAGACAAGAACTGGCGAAACACGGTCTGAAAGCTCACCTGTATCCTTTTGCCGCTGTAAAAGAAGACGGAGCGATCGCATACGTAGAAGACCACGAAGTGAAAATCACCGAACCGATTGCCTTCAACATGGAGCAGGAAGAACTGGCTCTGACAGGGCAACATAACCTATATAACTCTTTAGCCGCCGGTATCTCGGCAAACCTTGCCGGCATCGCCAAAGAAAACATCCGTAAAGCCCTCTCCGACTTCAAGGGAGTAGAGCATCGGTTGGAAAAGGTGGCACGTGTCCGCGGAATTGATTTCATCAACGACTCTAAAGCAACGAATGTCAACTCCTGCTGGTATGCCCTGCAAAGCATGACTACCAAAACGGTATTGATTCTCGGTGGTAAAGACAAAGGCAACGACTATACTGAAATTGAAGACCTGGTACGCGAAAAGTGTTCGGCACTGGTATACCTGGGACTTCATAACGAAAAACTTCACGAATTCTTCGACCGTTTCGGCCTGCCCGTAGCAGACGTACAAACCGGAATGAAGGACGCCGTAGAAGCAGCCTACAAACTGGCAAAGAAAGGTGAAACGGTATTATTGAGCCCTTGTTGCGCCTCTTTCGACCTCTTCAAGAGCTATGAAGACCGTGGCGACCAGTTTAAGGAATGTGTCCGCGCCCTATAATTTCTAATTATTAATTTTTAATTGCTATAAGATTGGATTTATTAAAGAACATATTCAAAGGTGACAAGGTAATCTGGATTATCTTCCTCTGTCTCTGCCTCATCTCTATTATCGAGGTGTTCTCGGCAGCGTCGACACTGACTTACAAAAGTGGCGACCATTGGGGACCGATTACACAACACTCCATCATCCTGATGGTAGGTGCTGTGGTAGTAGTGTTTCTGCATAATGTTCCCTACAAATGGTTCCAGGTATTTCCGGTCTTTCTGTATCCGATTTCCCTGGTTCTATTGGCATTTGTCACGCTGATGGGTATCATCACAGGGGACCGTGTCAACGGGGCAGCCCGTTGGATGACCTTTATGGGATTACAGTTCCAGCCTTCGGAATTGGCAAAGATGGCGGTTATCATTGCCGTCTCATTCATCCTGTCCAAAAGGCAAGACGAATACGGAGCCAACCCGAACGCCTTCAAATATATCATGATCCTCACCGGACTGGTATTCCTGCTTATCGCACCGGAAAACCTTTCGACAGCAATGCTGCTTTTCGGAGTAGTATGCATGATGATGTTTATCGGCCGGGTGTCAGCAAAAAAGCTATTCGGAATGTTGGGAATATTGGCACTTGTGGGCGGTGTTGCCGTAGGTATACTGATGGCTATTCCCGCTAAAACGCTGCATAACACTCCGGGACTTCACCGTTTCGAAACGTGGCAGAATCGTGTTTCCGGCTTCTTTGAGAAGGAGGAAGTGCCGGCTGCCAAATTTGATATTGACAAAGATGCACAGGTAGCGCATGCACGCATCGCCATTGCTACCAGCCACGTAGTCGGCAAAGGTCCGGGAAACTCGATACAACGTGACTTCCTTAGTCAAGCATTCTCCGATTTTATCTTTGCGATTGTGATTGAAGAAATGGGATTGATCGGAGGAATATTTGTGGTGTTCCTCTATCTATGGCTGCTGATGCGAGCCGGACGAATCGCCCAGAAATGCGAGCGAACCTTCCCCGCCTTTCTCGTTATGGGCATTGCGTTGCTACTGGTATCGCAAGCAATATTGAATATGATGGTTGCCGTCGGATTATTCCCCGTCACCGGCCAGCCCCTGCCTTTAGTCAGCAAAGGAGGTACAAGTACGTTAATCAACTGCGCTTATATCGGTATGATATTAAGTGTAAGCCGATATACCGCCCATCTGGAAGAACAAAAAGCGCACGATGCACAGATCCAACTGCAATTAGAGGCAGATGCAGCTGCAAATTCCGAGGCACAGACTGCCGCCGAACCGACAGCACAGATTCTGAACAGCGATGCCAAGTTTGAAGATGAGCATGATATTGATAAACGGTAAGTGATGAACGGTGAATGGTGAACGAAAAACGTTGAACAACGGATAGAAAAAAGAATTAGGATGGAAAAAGAACTTAGAATTATTATCAGTGGTGGAGGAACAGGAGGGCATATCTTTCCTGCCGTCTCTATCGCAAACGCTATAATAGAGCTACGCCCCGACGCAGAAATTCTCTTTGTAGGTGCTGAAGGACGCATGGAAATGCAACGGGTTCCCGATGCAGGCTACCGTATTATCGGGCTTCCGATTGCCGGATTCGACCGCAAACGTTTATGGAAAAATGTATCTGTATTGATTAAACTGATGCGCAGCCAGTGGAAAGCACGCAAAGTTATCAAGGACTTCCGCCCACAAGTGGCGGTAGGTGTAGGCGGATATGCAAGCGGCCCGACACTAAAGACTGCCGGAATGATGGGAGTACCGACATTAATCCAGGAACAAAACTCTTATGCCGGAGTGACCAATAAGCTCCTGGCACAGAAAGCAAAAGTGATTTGTGTAGCTTATGACGGAATGGAAAAGTTTTTCCCTGCCGACAAAATTATTATGACGGGGAATCCTGTCCGCCAAAACCTGACAAAGGATATGCCGTCTAAAGAAGAAGCATTGCGCTCCTTCAACTTACAGCCTGGCAAAAAAACGATTCTGATTGTAGGCGGCAGTCTGGGTGCACGTACCATCAACAATACGCTGACAGCCGGACTGGCAACCATCAAAGAAAACACGGACGTGCAATTCATCTGGCAAACGGGCAAATACTACTACCCGCAAGTGAAAGAAGCCGTGAAAGCTGCAGGTACACTTCCGAACTTATATGTAACGGATTTCATCAAAGACATGGCAGCCGCATACGCAGCAGCCGATCTTGTGATTTCCCGTGCGGGGGCAGGTTCCATTTCAGAGTTCTGCCTGTTACATAAACCTGTTATCTTAGTGCCTTCTCCCAATGTAGCGGAAGACCATCAGACTAAGAATGCCTTAGCATTGGTGAATAAGCAGGCAGCTATCTACGTCAAAGACAGTGAAGCGGAAACAACCTTGATGGATGTAGCATTATCCACCGTCAATGACGAACAGAAACTGAAAGAACTGACAGAGAATATCGCCAAGCTGGCTTTGCCCGATTCTGCGAGAATCATCGCACAGGAGGTTATCAAACTGGCGGAAGCAAAGAGCTGATAAACAGAAGCAAAAAACAGATAAATAGATTATCGGATTGCACACAGGTTGAAGTAGCGGTATAGCTCCGGGATCAAACGACGTAATCCGTACTAAAATAAAAAACAGAAGAAATGAATATAGAAACGATAAAATCAGTCTATTTCGTAGGTGCCGGCGGCATCGGTATGAGTGCACTTGTACGCTACTTCCTCTTCAAAGGAAAGATAGTGGCCGGATATGACCGTACCCCTACTCCATTGACTGAAACCCTGATTGCCGAAGGCGCACAAATACATTATGAAGAAAACGTCGACCTGATTCCCGAAGCCTGCAAAGACAAGGAAAGCACGTTAGTCATATACACGCCCGCCGTTCCGCAGGAACATGAAGAAATCGTTTATTTCCGCAACAACGGATTCGAAATACAGAAACGCGCCCAAGTATTGGGAACAATTACCCATTCGAGCAAAGGTCTGTGCGTCGCAGGCACTCACGGTAAAACAACCACATCGACGATGACAGCCCATTTGCTCCATCAATCGCACGTGGAATGTACCGCTTTTCTCGGAGGAATCTCGAAGAACTACGGCACCAACCTGCTACTCTCTCAAACAAGCCCTTACACGGTGATTGAAGCAGATGAGTTCGACCGTTCTTTCCACTGGCTGTCGCCCTATATGACCGTAATCACATCTACCGACCCCGACCACTTGGACATCTATGGCACAGAACAAGCCTACCTGGAAAGTTTCGAGCATTATACCACGCTTATCCAACCGGGTGGCGCACTGATTATCCGCAAAGGCATCTCCCTGCAACCCAAAGTGCAGCCGGGCGTTCGTGTCTATACTTACTCACGTGACGAAGGCGACTTCCATGCAGAAAACATCCGCATCGGAAACGGAGAGATATTCATCGACTTTGTTGCCCCGGACACCCGTATCAACGATATTCAACTGGGAATTCCGGTTAGCATCAACATAGAAAACGGCGTAGCCGCCATGGCATTGGCACACCTTAACGGGGCTACCGATGAAGAAATAAAAAGAGGCATGGCAAGTTTCCGCGGAGTAGACCGCCGGTTCGACTTCAAGATCAAGAACGACCGTATCGTCTTTTTGAGTGATTATGCCCACCACCCCTCTGAAATCAAACAGAGCGTGTTGTCTATGCGCGAACTTTACAAGGACAAGAAGATCACAGCCATCTTCCAACCGCATCTCTATACCCGCACCCGCGACTTCTATCAAGATTTTGCCGATAGCCTGTCGCTACTCGACGAAGTGATTCTGGTAGACATCTATCCGGCACGTGAAGCACCAATTCCGGGCGTCACCAGCAAACTGATTTATGACAATCTCCGTCCGGGCATTGAAAAAAGTATGTGCAAAAAGGAAGATATACTGAACATTCTGAAAGATAAAAACATTGAAGTATTAATCACTTTGGGGGCTGGAGACATTGACAACTATGTCCCTGAAATAAAAGAACTATTAGAAACAAAAAAATTAAGAATGAATAATGAAGAATGAAGAATCTCTATCCAGCGTATTGATGCGCAGCAATTCTTCATTCTTCATTCTTAATTATTCATTAATAAAAAAACTATGGTAAAGAGAATCCTTCTATCCATCGTCATGCTAGTGCTTATAGCCTACCTCGCCGTAGCTATCACCGCATTCAACCGCAAGCCTGCCGATCAGACCTGCCGTGACATGGAATTGGTTATCAAGGATACCGCATACGCCGGCTTCATCACCAAAGAAGAGCTGAAAGGTATCCTTCAGCACAAAGGGATCTACCCCATCGGGAAGAAGATGGAGCGCATCTCTACCAAGTCACTGGAACGGGAACTAAGCAAACATCCGTTGATTGACGAAGCCGAGTGTTACAAAACACCCAGCGGCAAAGTATGCGTGGAAGTGACACAACGTATCCCTATTCTTCGGGTGATGAGCTCCAACGGTCAGAATTACTACCTTGACAACAAAGGAACCGTCATGCCACCGGATGCAAAATGCGTCGCTCACCGGGTAATTGTCACCGGAAACGTAGAAAAGTCGTTTGCAATGAAGGATTTATATAAGTTTGGTGTATTTTTGCATAATAATAAATTCTGGGACGCCCAGATAGAACAGATTCATGTGTTGCCCGACCAGAACATCGAATTGGTGCCGCGTGTGGGAGACCATCTCGTCTATCTCGGAAAACTGGAAAACTTTGAAGATAAACTGGCACGTTTGAAGGAGTTCTACAAGAAAGGACTCAACCGGGTAGGCTGGAACAAATATTCGCGTATCAATCTCGAATTCAACAACCAGATTATCTGCACCAAACGAGAATAGATAATAAATGATAGTTGATAATTGATAGTTGACAGATGAGGAGTGAACAATCTTTTTTCAATCGTAAATTGTAAATCGTAAAATCGTAAATAAATATATATGGCAACAACAGAATTTATCGCCGCTATTGAACTTGGTTCATCGAAGATAACCGGTGTGGCCGGAAGAAAGAACAGTGACGGAAGTATGCAGGTATTAGCGTATGCCCAGGAAGACTCTTCTACGTTTATTCGTAAAGGAGTTATTTTCAATCTGGACAAGACAGCGCAAAGCCTGACCTCGATCATCAACAGACTGGAAGGTGAGTTGAAAAACTCAATTGCCAAGGTATATGTAGGCATCGGCGGACAATCACTCCGCACAGTCCGCAATGTAGTAAGCCGCGACCTGGAAGAAGAAGCCATCATATCCGAAGAACTTGTAAGCGCTATCGGTGATGAGAACATTGCCATCCCGGTGGTTGATATGGATATATTGGACGTAGCTCCGCAAGAATACAAGGTGGGCAATAATCTGCAAGCCAACCCGGTAGGTCTGGTAGGAAGCCACATCGAAGGACGTTTCCTCAACATCGTTGCCCGTGCTTCCGTACGCAAGAATCTGGAGCATTGCTTCCAACAGGCAAAAATCGACATTGCCGACCAACTGATCGCCCCGCTAGTAACAGCCAATGCCGTACTGACAGAAAGCGAACGCCGTTCGGGTTGTGCACTGATCGACTTCGGAGCAGATACGACTACCATCTCTGTATATAAGAATAACATTCTCCGCTTCCTCACCGTATTACCTTTGGGAGGCAACAGCATCACGCGTGACATCACCACCCTGCAAATGGAGGAGGAAGAAGCCGAACGCCTGAAAAAAGCCTATGGTGACGCCCTCTACGAAGAAGATCCCGAACAAGAGGAAGAAGCTACCTGCAAACTGGAGGATGACAACCGTATCATCAAAGTGGCAGACCTTAATAATATCATCGAAGCCCGTGCCGAAGAAATCGTTGCCAACGTATGGAACCAGATTCAGCTATCCGGCTACGAAGACAAACTGCTGGCAGGACTTATCCTGACAGGAGGAGCCGCCAACCTGAAGAACTTGGACGAAACCTTGCGCAAACGCAGCAAGATAGAAAAGATACGGATGGCGAAACTTCCACGCAATACGGTCCATGCCCCCAACAATATACTAAAAAAAGACGGTTCACAGAACACATTGTTCGGTCTCCTGTTTGAAGGGAACCAAAACTGTTGCCTGACTGAAACCGCCCCGCAAGCTGCTGCTCCCGTACCGCCAGTCTCCAAACCGGAGCCGGAAGTGCATAGGACCGCAGACATATTTGAAGACGACCAGGAGCTGAAGGAACAGGCCCGCCTCGCCCGCCTCAAGAAAGAGGAAGAAGAGCGTGAAGCCAAGTTAGCTGCTAAAGAAGCGGAAAAACTTCGCAAGCAAAAGGAAAAGGAAGAGAAGGAAAGACGGAAAAGAGAAGCCGGTCCGAGCTGGATTCAGCGCAAGATCGACTCGTTGACGAAAGAAATCTTCTCCGACGACGATATGAAGTGATTTATGATTTATGAATTATGATTTATGAGTTGGCTGCGCGCTATATCATAAATCATAAATCATAACTTATAAATCAAGATTCAAAAATCAGAGTTCAGAAACCAGAAATCATAAATCAGAAATCATATTATTATGGACGAGATAGTACAATTCGATTTCCCGACAGATTCACCGAAGATCATCAAAGTGATTGGTGTAGGTGGTGGTGGTGGTAATGCTGTAAACCACATGTACCGGGAAGGCATCCATGATGTAACGTTCGTTCTTTGCAACACGGACAACCAGGCATTGGCCGAATCACCTGTCCCGGTGAAACTGCAACTGGGCCGTAGCATCACGCAAGGGCTTGGAGCCGGCAACCGTCCCGAACGGGCACGCGACGCCGCTGAAGAAAGTATAGAAGATATCAAGGCACAACTGAACGACGGCACCAAGATGGTATTCATCACCGCCGGAATGGGAGGAGGAACCGGAACAGGAGCTGCCCCGGTCATCGCCCGCATTGCGAAGGAAATGGATATTCTGACTGTCGGTATCGTCACCATCCCCTTTATCTTCGAAGGAGAAAAGAAAATCATCCAGGCACTGGACGGCGTCGAACGTATCGCCCAGCATGTTGATGCCCTATTGGTTATCAACAACGAACGCCTGCGCGAAATATACGCCGACCTTACCTTTATGAATGCCTTCGGCAAAGCCGATGACACTCTTTCCATCGCTGCCAAGAGTATTGCCGAGATTATCACCATGCGTGGTACGGTCAACCTCGACTTTGCCGATGTGAAAACCATCCTGAAAGATGGCGGAGTAGCGATCATGAGTACCGGATTCGGCGAAGGAGAAAATCGTGTGACGAAAGCAATCGACGATGCCCTGCATTCTCCGTTGCTCAACAACAACGATATTTTCAATGCCAAGAAGGTTATGTTGAACGTTTCTTTCTGCCCGTCATCCGAACTGATGATGGAGGAGATGAACGAGATACACGAGTTCATGAGCAAATTCCGCGAAGGAGTGGAAGTGATCTGGGGTGTTGCCATCGACAACTCACTGGATACCAAAGTAAAGATCACCGTATTGGCAACCGGATTCGGTGTAGAAGACGTCCCCGGAATGGACAGCCTGCATGCTGCACGCAGCCAGGAAGAGGAAGAACGTCAACTGCAACTGGAAGAAGAGAAAGAGAAGAACAAAGAACGTATCCGCAAGGCATATGGCGAAAGCGCCAGCAATATCGGAAGCAAGAGCTTCCGCAAACGCCGTCACATCTATCTTTTCAACACGGAAGATTTGGACAACGACGATATCATCGCCATGGTAGAAGATTCTCCCACGTACATGCGTGATAAGACGACTCTTACTAAAATCCGGACAAAGGCTGCATTGGAAGAAGAAGTGGCAACAGAAGAAGCTACGGATGATAACGGCGTAATTACATTCTAAACAAAGAGCTTAAGAACGAAAATTATAGTCCCACAGCATCAGGCTTCAGATCTAATTTTTAATCTTCAATTTATAATTATAATAGTATGGATTTATTCGAACAAGTCAGCGAAGACATTAAAAACGCAATGAAGGCGAAAGATAAAGTAGCCCTCGAAACTTTGAGAAATATAAAGAAGTTCTTCCTCGAAGCTAAGACAGCTCCGGGAGCTAACGATATATTGACAGATGATGCCGCTTTGAAGATTATCCAGAAACTTGTAAAACAAGGAAAAGATTCTGCTGAAATCTATATCGGACAGGGTCGTCAGGACTTGGCTGACGTAGAATTGAGTCAGGTAGCCGTTATGGAAAAATACCTGCCGAAACAGATGAGTGCCGAAGAACTGGAAGCTGCTTTGAAGGAAATCATCGCAGAGACAGGTGCTACGAGCGGTAAAGACATGGGTAAGGTCATGGGAGTTGCCTCCAAGAAGCTGGCAGGACTTGCAGAAGGACGTGCCATTTCCGCAAAAGTAAAAGAGCTTTTGGGATAACTTCCGGAACTTCCACAGAACCTTTTAGTGTTCGATTTTATCTTGCATCTTACACTAACCAGAGTTTATCTATTTGATTAATAGCAGTATAAACCTATGCAAGATACCGTTGCAGATGCGTGCAAGATGTTTTATCTTACACACATCTGCAACTTTCGTTAAACATGACATTCACCTCCTTCACCACTCTGAAACATCGATGAATAAAGGGATTTCGGGTGAAGGGCTGGCTTTCACATAGGTTTCACCCGATTCACTATATCTTTCTGCCGAATTTTGATTAATAGACTGATTCCAATCTATTAGATATAAACTTATTCTCTATTGATGCCAAACTTCCTTTTCACTAATAGAAAAGATTACTAACATTAAAGGCAATCTCTAAATGAAGCTTTTGTTTTTATAAACAAAGCTTTCATTTATAAAATCAAAAGCTTCATTTATATAATTGCAACTTGCAATTATAGATTGCGATTAATGAAAAACAAGTTTAGAATTATAGTAAAGTAATTTAG
>NZ_JAJKHN010000037.1:0-62710 GCF_020982715.1 Bacteroides sp. 1_1_30 | reverse complement strand
CCTTTCAGGGCTTGTGGCTGGTGTGTTTTTTTCGTAGGGCGTTGCCCTACGCTATATAATTAAGCCCTTTCAGGGCACCCCAATAAATATATAATTGTAAGGCTTTCAGCCTAACCGATAAATTCTCATTTAACCGATATATTCTCATTTAACCGCTAAATTCCCATTTAATTAAGAACTGAATAGCAAGTAATTATAAAAAATGACTGAATGAATCATTTGCAATCAAACGCAACAGATACAGACATCATTTTTGTATCTTTGCCGGATACAGAATAAACATGAAAAAAGAAATCCTATATCAAAAGATAGCCGACACTATCGCCTGGCAAATAAAAACAGGTATATGGAAAGCAGGCGAGAAATTACCTTCTTTACGTACTATCAGCAATGAGTATGGCGTAAGTTTAAATACAGCCATTCAGGTATATTATGAATTGGAAAAGGAAGGATTCATCATTTCCCGCCCCAAATCAGGGTACATTGTCAATTATAAGCCACTAAATTTGTCTGCGCCGACAACAACACAGCCTTCCGCCCAATCTCCGGGAAAGGAAGAAGCAGACTTAATCATGGAAGTATATCATTCCATCGAAGATTCGTCTATCACCCGTTTTTCGCTGGGAATACCGGAAGATATTTTATTGCCTATTGCTAAACTCAATAAAGAATTGACCAAGGCCATGTATTCACTTCCGGGAAACGGCACCAGGTATGAAGACCCTCAAGGAAACATTCGTTTGAGAAACTATATTGCCCGTTTTGCGTATAGCTGGAATGGAAATCTGACCGAAGATGATATTGTTACTACCACAGGAGTGACCAATTCCATCTCTTTGGCATTATCTGTTATTGCTCAAAGAGGAGACACGATAGCTGTTGAAAGTCCTGTTTATTTCGGGATATTGCAGTTGGCCAACAGCATGGGAATCCGAGTGTTGGAGCTGCCCACCAATCCTGTAACAGGCATCGAGCCCGATGCTTTAAGAAAAGTATTGCCGCAAATCAATCTATGCCTGCTTATCAGTAATTTCAGTAATCCGCTTGGGAGTTGCATGCCCGATGAACATAAGAAAGAGATAGTACAGATGTTGGCGGAACACAATATTCCTCTGATTGAAGATGATTTATACGGTGATGTATTCTTCGAACATTCACGCCCTAAACCATGTAAAGCTTTCGATGAAAAGGGACTTGTGTTATGGTGCGGTTCTGTATCAAAGACGTTAGCTCCCGGTTACCGGGTAGGCTGGATTGCCCCCGGTAAGTTTAAGGATGCTATTATTCGTCAGAAACATATTCATTTAATATCCACTCCTACCCTCAATCAGGAAGCCATTGCCAACTTCATGGAGAACGGCAGGTATGAGAATCATTTACGCAAGTTGCGCCATGAACTACATTCCAACAGTCTTCATTTGGCACAAGCTATTACCGATTATTTCCCCGAAGACACTAAAATCATCACTCCACAAGGAGGTTTTATGCTTTGGGTGGAACTGAATAAAAAGATTGATACCACGGAACTATATTACAAAGCGATGCAACATAAGATCAGCATTGCTCCCGGACGCATGTTTACTCTGCACGACCAGTACAGAAACTGTATGCGCTTGAGTTTCGGTCAGCAATGGAGTGCTTTCATTGAAGAACGCCTGCAGGTTTTGGGAAACATTATCAAAGAATCATTCTGATTGACTGATATACTCTTTTACCACTTCGCCGAGGGTTTTAAGTCCTTTCTCTATTTTGTCTTCGGGCATATTAGAGTAGTTGATACGAAGCGTATTTTCCTTGTTTCCGTTCGGATAAAAGGAGCCTCCCGGAACAAAAGCAATCTTTTTCTCCAGGCTTCTGACTAAAACATCACGTGCCGAAATCCCTTCGGGAAGCTCTATCCATGTAAATAATCCGCCTTCGGGACGAGTAAACTTTATAGTATCAGGGAAATAACGCTCTATACTTTCAATCGCTACATTCCTGCGTTTTCTGTATACTTCCACTATTTTGGCAATATGTTTATCAATGTCATAGCGCTTCAGGTATTCGGCAATGGTCATTTGGGCAATAGTGTTGCATTGCAAATCCGTGCCTTGTTTAACCAATACATATTTGCGGATAATATCTTTATCCCCCGCAATCCAGCCGATCCGGAAGCCGGGACAGAATATTTTCGAGAAACTACCTGTACACAGGATATTTCCAGCCTCATCAAAAGACTTTATAGATGGCAAAGATTCTCCTCCAAACCTTAACTCACCATACGGATTGTCTTCAATAACCGCAACACCGTATTTTGCTGATAATTCAGCCAATTTCCTGCGTCTTTCCAGGCTCCACGTCTTTCCTGTAGGATTCTGAAAAGTAGGTATTGCATATATCAGCTTTAGATGAGGAGTATTACTCAAAATTTCTTCCAAAACATCCATCATCATACCGTCCTCATCCGTGGGAATTTCAATAAAGCTACATCCATACGCTTTGAACGCGCTGATTGCAGCCAAATATGTCGGGCTTTCGCAAAGTACGACATCCCCCTCGTCCAGAAAAACTTTTCCGGATAAGTCCAACCCCTGTTGTGAGCCGTGGGTAATCAGAATATTATCTTTATCGAAAGCCGTGCCCAAACGTTCGTTCATTCGGTTGGCAATCCATTCGCGCAAAGGGGCATAACCTTCTGTTGTGGTATATTGGAGTGCTTTCGTACCTGCTTCTTTCAATACGATCTGATTGATCTCATTGATTTCATCTATCGGGAAAAGTTCCGGAGCAGGCAGACCACCTGCAAACGAAATCACATCTTCCTGTTCGGTGACTTTTAATATCTCTCTTATTTCCGAAGCCTTTATATAAGACATTCTTTTAGCAAAATTCAACTTCATAACCTTTAAGTATATTAGGAGATTAAAACAACACTGCAAAGTAAATAAAAAAAGAAAGACGAGAACAGATACACTTTTTTATATATTGACAGGTACAGATGACTGACTTTTCAAAGGATAAGTATATGAAGTTAATCTCCCGTATTACTTATTTCATCATGAGTAATCAGGGCATTCGTCGAATAATCCTATACAGAACCTTGTTTAAACCTACCTTTGCACTGAAAACAAAAGTAATTGATAGTAACTATGGAAGAGCAAATACTCATTTTTCGAACCTCGGTTAGAAATGCACGGGATATAAAACATATCGCAGCGCTGTTCACCCTATGTCCCCAAATCTACAAATGGAATATAGATATGGAGGACTGGGAAAAAGTATTAAGAATAGAATGTCAGGGCATCACCCCGACTGAAATCTCAAAGGCATTACGCGCCATCAACATTTATGCACAGGAACTGGAATGAAACAGAGAAAACTAGTAATAAACTAATAACGAGGCAGGTCTTTTACTTCCTCATAATATTTTTCCACTCCAACCTCTTGCATCCGTCTGTTGATGGCTACAAATCCGATGTCATCACCTATTGCAAAAGATTCAATAGCCAATGCTTTGTACATTGGCTGTTTCTAATCTGTACGCAAAATATTCCCCTGTATTTTCCCCAGAATCTTGGGGAACTGCCAAAAGAACAACAAAGTACAGCAAATTGCCGCTGTCGCATCGGATATTGCTTCGGCTGCATATACACCGGTTACTCCCATATAATGCGGCAATATCAATGCCAATGGAATCAGTAGAATCACTTTACGTAACAAAGCAATAAAAATAGAAATCTTAGCCTGACCTAATGCTACAAACATATTTTGGCAGGCTCGCTGTAATCCGAAGATAGTCATACCGCCCAAGAAAACAGGCATTGTCCAGCGGACTGTTTCTATCAATTTTTCATCACTGGTAAAAGCAGATGCAACAATTGTAGGAAACAAGATCATAAGTAGCATCAATAACAGATTAAATGAAAACATGGTTATCATCACAATACAGAAACAGTCTTTCACACGTTGTTTATCACCATGACCATAATTATAACTGATAATCGGAACAAATCCCAGCGCAAAACCGGTTAACGGAACACTTGCAAACTGCATCGCACTTTGCAAGATAGTTAATGCGCTGACATAAATATCTCCAAAATTTTTCAGACTACTATTCAATACAAAACCAACCAGACTCTCCGTACTTGCCATTATAAATGGAGATATTCCCAAAGCTAACATGGCGAATACAATCTTCCGCCTCAACCGCATATTACGCTTTTCCAAAGGTAAGGAAGCACGACGGGAAAAGAGAAAACTCAATACCCACGCCGCACTACATGCTTGAGACAATACGGTAGCCAAAGCAGCTCCTTTCACTCCCATATCAAACCAGAAAATGAAAATAGGATCAAGAATAATATTCAATAAGGCACCGATCAAGACGGAGTACATGGCAATGGCTGGCCGTCCCTGTGCATTAATAAAGCTATTCAGTCCTGTAGATATTTCAACGAAAACAGTTCCTAATAAATAGATGGAAAGATAATCAACCGCATATTCCAACGTATTTTCCGAAGCACCCGTAAAAAGCAAAATCGGTTCCATAAAGGTATATGCGATGAACGAAGTGAACAGGGTGAATAGTATTAATAAGACAAAACCATTCCCCAAAATTTTTCCGGCACGCAGACGATCGCCCTGTCCCAGTGCCATGGCTGCCAATGGCGCGCCCCCTCCTCCTACAATCGCCGAGAAAGAAGAAATCAGTATAACAAGAGAAGTCGTCACTCCTACCCCAGCCAACGCATCAGTACCAATACCCGGAATATGTCCGATATAGATACGGTCGACCATGCTATACAGCAAATTGACGAATTGGGCAACTACTGCGGGAAGCGCCATTTTGAAAACGAGCGGCAACATACGCTCTGTACCTAGCCGTGCTTCATACTTATTTATCATTCCAAACTTCTTTTTCTAAAATCAGCTGCAAAGTTATAAGAAAAACAGGCTCCGATTTAAAACCGTTGGATAAAATAAATTGGATAGATACCTTTTATCCATCCGGAATAATTAATCGTAGCTGCCAGAAAATCATTCAGTTCATCATACAGCTTTTCCAATTCATTTATATCAGCAGAAGTTCCGGGTTCTATTATAAATTTCATATATGCATTGTTTATCTTTTCATTAGTTCTTCTATCTTTCCACCTGTAATATAAGGTATACATTCGGAGATCTTTTCGACACTCCAATCCCACCATTGCAATTCTTGCAATCGGGCAATCGTTTGCTCATCAAAACGTTTCCTAATCTCCCTGGCTGGCGTTCCGCCTACTATTGTATAAGGAGGAACATCTTTAGTAACCACTGCCCACGACGCAATGACTGCTCCATTCCCGATGTGTACTCCTGCCATGATAACAGCTTCATATCCAATCCATACATCATTACCTATTACTATATCCCCTTTATTATCCCAGGCAGAAGTAACATCCCCCTTATCTAAATTCCATTCCTCAAAAAAGATAGGAAACGTATAATTGGATAAAGAATTCAATGTGTGGTTTGCACTATTGAAAAGAAACTTAGCTCCACAGGCTATGGAGCAGAATTTTCCTATTATCAAGCGGTCTTTATTAATCGGATAATGATATAAGACATTGTTTTTCTCAAAAAGAACTGGATCATTTACAAAGTCATTGTATATTGTATAATCACCTACGATAATAGCAGGATTCTTAATCACCATATTCAGATAAATAGTCTGAAAATCATTAGAACGAGGATATATGTTCGAATTCATTGTAATGGCTTCTTTTATATAGTTTATTGAATAGAATAAAAAAAATAACTTGTGACTTACGTTAAATCACAAACAGTTGTAGCAGCAGAACTCTCTATTGTTACAATCCATATGGGCGAAGCTATTTACAAAGTTGCCATTTCATTGTGTTAGGAGAACAGGATTTATATTACATAGCAAATATACAAGATAAATTTCAGACTATCACACAAAGGACTAAATATGTATCCCATATTGATGCTTCACTTCCGCCATCACAAATGTACTTTCCAGTGATCCCAAGCTGTCAATCGTTCCCAATACATTCAGAATAAACTCCTGATAGTATTTCATGTTGGGAGCATGAATCTTCAACAGATAATCATAACTTCCCGATATGTTATAACATTCGGTTACTTCAGGAATATCCTGTATGATCCGTGTAAACTCTGCCGCTATATCCCTGTTCAGGCGTCTAAGCTTCACACTGCAGAACACGACAAATCCCTGATTCAGTTTTTCCGCATCCAATACGGCAATATACTTCTTTATATAACCTCCATTCTCCAACCGTTTAAGACGTTCAAAAACAGGAGTTGAAGAAAGACTCACTCGCGCAGCCAACTCTTTCGTTGTCAATCGGGCATTCTCTTGCAAAGTACGGAGTATTTGCAAATCTACTTTATCCAGTTTATCAAAAGTATCCATAAGAAAAATATTCTTCTAAAAGGTAATTTCCAAGAATAATGCAGTTGTATTATTCCATATAACGGCACAAAAATAGCATTATTTTCTACATTTCAGCCATATCTTGTTCGATATATCTTCATCTCATAACTTTGCAAGAAAATAAAGAAAGAATATAAACTTTAAAAATATACGATTATGGCAACAAAGAAATTACACTTCGAGACTTTACAGGTTCATGTAGGACAAGAACAAGCAGACCCGGCAACAGATGCCCGCGCAGTACCTATTTACCAGACCACCTCTTATGTATTTCACAACTCCGCCCATGCAGCCGCACGTTTTGGTCTGCAGGACCCAGGAAACATCTACGGCCGTCTGACCAACTCCACTCAAGGAGTCTTTGAACAACGCGTTGCCGCCCTTGAAGGAGGAGTAGCAGGGCTGGCAGTCGCTTCGGGTGCCGCTGCCATCACTTATGCTTTTGAGAATATCACTCGTGCAGGCGATCATATTGTAGCATCCAAAACTATTTACGGAGGAAGCTACAACCTACTGGCTCATACCTTGCCCAGCTATGGCATCACAACAACATTCGTTGATCCAAGCGATTTGTCGAACTTTGAAAAAGCTATTCAGGAAAATACGAAAGCTGTATTTATCGAAACCCTCGGAAATCCGAACTCAAATATCATTGATATAGAAGCAGTAGCAGAAATAGCCCACCGCCACAAAATACCTTTGATTATTGACAACACATTCGGAACTCCGTATTTAATCCGCCCCATCGAACACGGAGCAGATATCGTAGTACATTCCGCAACAAAGTTCATTGGCGGACACGGTTCCTCATTGGGAGGGGTCATTGTAGATTCAGGTAAATTCGACTGGGTAGCCTCCGGCAAATTCCCACAACTGACCGAACCCGATCCATGCTATCATGGCGTACGCTTCGTCGATGCAGCCGGTCCGGCTGCCTATGCAATCCGCATCCGTGCCATTTTGCTGCGCGACACAGGAGCTACCATCAGTCCATTCAACGCTTTTATCCTGTTACAAGGTCTGGAAACTCTTTCCTTACGTGTAGAGCGTCATGTAGAAAATGCATTGAAGGTAGTGAATTTCTTAAACAATCACCCGAAAGTGAAGAAAGTGAATCACCCGTCATTATCCAACCATCCTGACCATGCACTATATCAACGTTATTTCCCGAATGGCGCCGGTTCTATCTTCACTTTCGAGGTAAAAGGCGGACAAGACGAGGCACACCGTTTCATCGACAGCCTGGAGATTTTCTCCCTGCTTGCCAATGTGGCTGACGTGAAATCATTGGTGATCCACCCGGCGAGCACTACCCATTCACAACTCAATGCACAGGAGCTAGCCGAACAGGAAATTTATCCGGGCACCGTACGCCTATCCATCGGAACAGAACATATTGATGACCTGATTGCGGATTTGGATCAGGCACTTGCCAAAATCTAACATTCAATCATTGAACTTTCCATGACTGCGGAATGTTATATCTGTAATAACATTAAAAACATTGCAGTCATGGAAAAACATTTAATACACAGCAACGAACTGCATCTGATAGACGCAGAGAAAATCCATCAAGCCGTAGAAAAGATGGTGGAATCACTCGATTTAGCCGCGGGATCAACTACTAACTTCGATCTCTATCAGGTTGTGGAAAACTACTTTAAAGATCTCGAGAAAAGGAGAAAAATTAATCATGTACTGGGAATCAAAGAAGATAGATATGAACTAGCTGAAGATTTCGGCATAAAATAAAAGAAAGAAATTTATTCAATCACACCAGACAAGTTTTCCAAAAAATAAGGGAGTTTCACTTAATGTGAGACTCCCTCGTTTTTTGTAATAATCAGCGTAGAATAATTAATTTCCCTGATGTACTGTAAGTTGTGGGAAAGGGAAGTTGATACCTTTTTCATTGAAGGTTTCGTAAATCGCTTTATTTATATCGAAATAAACACCCCAGTAATCTCCGCTATTTACCCATACACGTGCCACTACATTCACACTGCTGGCGTCCAACGCATGAAGAGCCACAAAGGGAACCGGCTCATTCAGGATGCGTTTATCAGCAGCAAGAATCTCATAAACGATTTTCTGTACTTTCTCATAATCTTCTCCATAATCTATACCAATAATCCATTCTACACGGCGGGTTTCCTGATGACTGTAGTTGGTCACTATTCCACTGCTCAATGAACCATTGGGAATATAAATCAGTTTGTTGTCCGCGGTAGTAAGGATGGTATGGAATATCTGAATTTCTTTTACCGTGCCAGCTGAACCTTGCTGTGTTTCTATCCAATCGCCAACTTTATAAGGTCTGAACAAAAGAATAACCAATCCCCCGGCAAAGTTCTGCAGATTGCCGGATAAAGCCATACCGACAGCAACACCGGCAGAAGCCAATAAAGCTGCGAACGAAGTGGTTTCAACCCCTAGAGCGCCAACGACAGAAATGATTAACAGAATCGTCAACAGAATATTGACCAGACTTTTAACGAAAGTTTTGATACTTACATCCACTTTTCGTTTATCCATCAGGCGTCTGATAAACTTGTTGAGCAGCGAGATGAGGAAACGTCCGACGACAAAGACAAGGATCGCAATCAATATACGTTCTCCGGCACGAATACCGAAGTCTATCAGTTGTTGAGTAATCAGCGAAAGTTTATCTAAGCCGTCAGCATTGGCAATCGCCTCTTTTATTAATTCATCTGCAGCCACTTGCACAGAGTCCGCAGCTTGTGTTGCTTGCAATAATAGTAGCATAATTAAAATGTATATTAAATGAATAAATTGTTGTTTTGTTATTTCAACAATTTACAAAGTTATATTGTTTCTCGTAAATAAAAAAGTTTTTTAATAATCGAGATTATTATTCCTTTTATTTCCTACACTTTATTGCATACAACTTCATTTATATCAGTTATCATCTAAGATCTGATTTATTTTGTAAATCAAAAAACCATAATATTCCTTCATGTCCGGAGAAGCAGATGAAATACGGCTACTCAAAAGATTTCTTATTTTTAATAGCATATCCCAATAAACTGAGGCGTCTTGATGTGAGTTCACTGGTACTATATCCTGCGCCTGCCAACCCATTACGAAAGAATTAGCCTCATTAAAAATATCCATTTTAAAACTATCTCCCCGTAAAGCTTGCTGACGTCCGGCATTCTTAGCCGTACCTCCACCCATATTTTTCGATATATTCTTTACTAAATAATCAATAAAGGCATTTTGATACAGCATCTCCGTATTCGTCAGTACTCTGTTTTGCAACACTCCTTTCCAAACAATAGAATGAATATCATCCATATAGTTTTTTACAGAGTATTCTCCGTCGGATTTCTCCGAGCATAATGCCACATAACGGATTCTGTCGAATAATAACTGAAAAATGTATTTGCGTGTCTTATCTACGATCAAATCCTGTAATTCCAAACTGGATTTAACTTCAGCATTTGTCAGCCAGTCCAAATCCATCGACATTTTCACCAGATAATTCAATGCTTTCTGTTGCATTTCCTTAGATACCGGAAAGCTTATTCCTTCCTTTCCTTCATCCAGATAAAGTCCACCTATCCAGAATGATAATTCCATTGCTCTATTGGTAAATAGCTTTATCAAACTTGCATATAGTTCTGCACGCCGACTTATATCATAATCCTCTTTTGCATACCACTTCATAAAGTTTGCAATTGAAATTTTCAAATTTTGAATCTGATAATCTGCTGCTTTAAACGGATCATCACCGAGATCCCAATATAATGCAGTCGGATCATATAGGGCATAAAACTCCTGTCTTGGCCCATAATGATACTCATGAGCAGTATAAGCATCTTCTACCCATTTATTTAAAGTAACGAGTTCCTTCTCCGGCTTATCAGCAACAACAGGAGCATACAAATAACGAATTGGGAAATAGTCATACGGACCAATTCCCGGTTGCACTAACACAGCACCCTTTTCAACATCCTCCGGCTGGGCAATATAATTACACATTATGTTATCCATAACAGAAGCAGTCAATCCGTGCTGACGCGTAAATTCAGCACTTCGGAGCGAGTCTACCGGGTAATGATAAGAAGCCCCCATATTATCTGTAAGTCCCAAACAACGACCTACTTGCTGTGCAATACCGACTTTTAACAATTCTCCCATCTGCTTTTCCGAAAGTGTCAATGTTCTGGCCGTCGGATCAGAAGCCATAGTCTGCGTACAACGACCGCTATATAACAAAGAAAGAAAATTATGATGGATGTAAACTGAAGCATTCAGTATTTCGCCGGTACGAGGGTCTGTGTGCATAGAAGTCTGTGCCATATACATCCAATCCGGTGCATAACAAATAGAAGAATGACGGATGTTGGAAGAAGAAAAGTCTGTTCCTTTCGGCCATTCTTTAGCCTGAACAGCATTTAAATAGCCAATCTTCTCAAAACTTTTATTCCATTCTTCTACTCCTTCCTTGATATAAGGTTTCCAAGAATCCGGCATTAACGTATCGATATAAAATACTATCGGCTTTTTAGGTTCTACCTTTTCTCCCCTTTTAAACGCAGCTTTGTCCGAAGGCTCCAAACGCCAACGTTTTACTAAATGAGTGCTTTTCAAAGGAGACATCTCATCTACATACTGCTTACGGACTAGAAATGCCGTATTCACTTTTTGATTAGCATATCGGATATCCATCGGCGTTTCCGGAAGTAATACCAACATTCGTGCTGCAGTAACCGTCACCGGTACATTTCGTTGCATAGTAATTGTTCCGAAAGCAGTATAATCCACATCATATCCCAATACACAGGTTACCGAAATATTATCCGGATAACTATGAATATCCTTTAAAAAAGAACGTGAAGTGTCACATCTGAATTTCCGGGTTACCATTCCATACATTGAATTAGGTGCATAAGACGAAAAAGGATTCGAGTAATCCGAATGTTCCAAAAATAAAGGAGCCAGGTTAACCAGAACCGAAGAACTGTCTTTTGCAAAAGCTTCTATCTTAAAAGATTTATAGACACCTCCCGAAGCAGACTTCAACAAAGAAGATGCTACTCCTTCTTTTCCCGTTTCCTCACGCATTAAAGGTTGGTTAGTCATCATTCTTGCTTCCAACTTTTTGCCATTTCTCACAAAACGGAACATGACTTCCGGAGAAGTGAACTGCCCGACTACTCCTTCTCCATTGTCACTGATATTAATAATCGAAGAGGCTAAAAGCATTTCTTTCTCCAATAACCTGACTGGAAACTCTACCAGAACTTTATCTTTAGTCCGGTGCATGATCATTAACCCCGTCGAATCAGAAGCAACACAATCTTTTAAATGATTCTCATATCCTTTGATTTCCGTTTTTGCCGACTTCTCCTTTTTTTTACGTGCACAAGCATCCTGTACAGTAAAGAGCAACAATAGAGACAACAAAGAGAAATATATAATTTTCCTATTCATACACCTATTTTAAAGATTGAGATATTTTATAAACCAACAGACGATAATGAGTGCGATTCTCATCACTACCGGCAGACATTCGATTTTTAGCCAACCGCTCAATCTTCCGTAACATAGAATAATAATGATGTTCCATCGACTCTACAGGGATAGTAACAGAAACAGTATCTTCAAATCCCATAACTTCTTTAGGATCATTGAAATGATTCAATGGTCCATCATACAAATAAGTGGGAGCAACAATACCTTCAGGCAAAGGTATTCGTTCATCCGTCAACATTCTCCCTGATGTTCCGGCAGCACTTCCTTTCTTGACTGTTTTGATTCCATTCATTAAATAGGATACGAACTTTAGCTGCATATTTTTCTCAGAAGCCGAAAGTACATTTTTTTTATCCGGGACCATAAACATATAATAGTATAGATCATCCATATAATCCAGCTGCGTATAAGGATTCTGCTCCATCTTATCCCCACAAATTGCCACCGAAGGGAAACGTTTTAGCACATAGTCAATAATCAGGTTCTCTATCACACTGCTCAAATTCGAATGAAGAGGCAATATTTTTTGTAGAGCCGGTTCATCTATCCATGAACAATCAAGAGCCTGCTCCCAAAGAAATTTTAACGACTCCCTCTGCTTCTCCTTTGTCACAGGAACGTATGAAGGGAACGGATCGCCTTCATAATGTTCATTTACATAAATACCGCCAATATTAAATAATACATTATTAATATAACGTATATACTGACCGATAATCTCGTTATAAATTTCTTTTCGGAAGTCACCTTCTACATCGTCTTTAATCCACTCGTTCATCTGAGACAAAATATATTTCAGATTCATGACTCCGTAAGAGGAAGCTTTCACCGGATCGTCCCCCAGATCTTCTTCAAAAGAACTTGGGTCGATACGAGTACGAATCTGTTGTCTGCCATAACGATAGGCCGGGTCGGGCAACTTCTCACTAATCCATTGCCTCAAAATAGGAATTTCTTCCTCACTGGATTTGGCTGACATAATAGGAGAATATAACCACTTTACTGAAAAATAATCATATATCCCCAAATCAGGAGGGGTCAAACGAACTCCTTTTTCTTTATCTCCCGGTTGTGCCACATAATTATTGCGTGCATAGTCCATAATTGAATAAGTAGTTCCATACTTATTGGTAAAAGAGGCAGAGCGTAATGAATCCACAGGAATCGAAGAAGACGCGGCCATGTTATGCATAAAAGCAAACGTATGTCCTACTTCGTGAGCCACCACATAACTGATACAATCACCCAATATATCTGTAGGAAGTTGTTTCCGGCGAACATCCGTGTCCGCCTGTGCCGTCTGTACAAAACGCCAGTTACGTACCAGCCCTACTAAATTATGGTACAAATAAACAGATGCATTCAAAATTTCCCCCGTACGCGGATCACTCCAAGAAGGTCCCATAGCATTGGCTATAAAAGAAGGAGAATATCTCACACAACTATATTTTATATTATCCGGATCAAATTCAGGGTCATCTAATGGAAAGTCTTTCACACAAATTGCATTCTTAAAACCGATCTTCTCAAAAGCATCATTCCATCTTAAAATTCCACGACGAATATATTTTTTCCAAAAATTAGGGAAAGCATTGTCTATATAATATATAATCGGCTTCTTAGGTTCCACCAATTCCCCTTTCTCATATTTTTCTGCATCTACAGGCTCTAAACGCCATCTTAATGCATAATAAACATTCTCAACGCGTTGACTCTCATTGCTGAATTTAACTTTAGGAGTATAAAAGATATTGATACGAGAATCCGCATAACGAGGACGCATCGGTTTCTCCGGCAGTAAAATAATACTACGTGTCAACACCGCTGTAAAAGGCATCTGCTTAATATATGTCACTCCCATACTCGATACAGTAACATTGTAAGTCAAAGAAGAACGAATACTTAAATTATCATCGAATGATTTGATTGACATAATAGATGAATCCTCCTTTCTGAACTCCTTGCTGACAGTGTATGCTGCCATAATAGGAGAAAATGGGGAAAAGGGATTCATATTGTCCCGATTTGCCAATAAAAAATCTGTCATATCAAAAACCACAGCTGTACTGTCCGGTGAATATGCTTTTATATTAAAGTTCTTCAGAATTGCCGGTCGGGTACTTTCTGATATTCTCTGCTGTAGATTGCTATCATGTGACATATAATCATCAGATACTTCACATAAGCTAATCAACGAGTCTGTTTTTATAAATGTAATATGCAAAGGAGCATACGGTTTTTCACCAACACTTCCAAAACGATTATCTGTAGTCTCACTAATAGTAGAGCCTAACAACATATCCTTTTCCAACAAATTCAAAGGTAATTCAAAATAGACGCGGTCATCCATTTTATGAAGTGTTATCATACCTTTTACTGTTTCACACTTTTTGCCACGAAACAGTTTCTCATAAGGAGTAGCTTTCTTCACCTGTTCCGATTTTGCCTTTTTCTTTTTCCAAGGAAACTTAGCATGCCCTTCATTAGAAAACATAACTAACAACGAAAGACCCACTAGAGTCAATAAACGTATTTTCATTTGAATAAATTATTAACGATACATTTTTGACGGACTTCCATAACGGTAAATCACGTCTACCACTTCTCCAATATTATTTACTTCGTGAAGTTTCTTTGCTTCACCACCCATAATAGTCGATTCATCTACAGCGTATACGACAAAACCGTCCTTCATTCCAACTCCTAAAGTCATACTTTCATAATTCAATTGAAGATCTGTAATTTCACTATTACAAATAGTATAAGGTATTACACGCTGAGTACTTTTCTCATAATAATACAATTCATTATTAATGGCTCCACCTGAAAAGAACAAATAACTTCCTGAAGCATCCTTTGAACAATAAAACTTAGATTTATCTGTCAAATAGTCGCCACCGTCAGAGAAACTAAAATCTGTTTCATTCTTTATTATTACCTTACCCTGCCAATCATATTCCAAATCGAATGTCTTCACCGAATAGTTTCCATCCGCATCTTGCAACACTAATACATAACCACAAAGATAATCCGTATAAGGATCTGGAAGATAAGCATCTGCATATATTAACTTTTTACCTTCCAATCCATTGATCGGAACATCATCTATTGCACCCGTATAGTAACTATAAAGGCTACTCAAACTGAGGAAACGATGATTCTTCTCATCATACATCAATACATGTCGTGTTTTATAAAAATTGGCTTGTACCATTCGTGTTATTTTCATTCCCATGTTATAATGCACGGGAATACTACTGTAAGGTGCCGAATGGAACCCCGCATTATCAGGATTCTTCAACAAACGAATATATATTTGTCCGTTAGCTGTCAACAGAACATCTGTATAATAAAGATAAGCAGCATCTGTCACAACAAAATCTTCAGGCACTCCTTCGGTAAATTCCTGTGTAGTATATAAAACTTTCATCATCGAATTCCCCTCCAATTCCAATGGACCTTTTGCATCCTGATTGACAACCAGAATTTCCGGATTAGTTTTCTTACCGGAATAATGTTCTACTAATTTATATGGTTGACTGCCTAGTTCCTCGCCATTTACCTTCTCATAAATATTTAAATAATCCACATACTCATCATTATCGTCACGAACTTGTGTTAATATAGCCTTATGATTCAAATCTGACAAAATAGCCCATCCTGTTTTATAAGAAGATTTAGCTACCAGTTGCAGATTTTTCATTGTTCTAATCTTACTGTCTTTATGGATGACTGAGTACAAAACATAATAAGTAATAGCTTCTTTGGGTACAAATGAGAGTATCTGTTCGTTACACACAACCTCACCATTTAGTTCCCATTCAAATTCATAATTAGAGACATCATCTCCCTCGCTAAAAGACAGATTAGGTTCAATATGCGTTTCTTCTCCAATGACCCCGTCATATATAGACTCACTAAAAGTTATCTTCACCGTGGGAGTTTGTAAGTAGTCATAAGAGCCTTTATCATCTACACAAGAGTAAAAGGTCATCAACCCACTCAATAAATAAATAAGATATCTTGCTTTCATAATCATATCGTTTTTAAATTATCCTACTACCGGAACAGACATATACGATCCATCTTCATCCTGCACCGGATTTCCCTCATCTTCTTTTTTTATGAGATAGTACTTGAACTGGCGAGCCAAAGACCATCTTTCAGATTCTGACAGCTCCGTCAGATCTCCCACTCCTGTAACTTCCATGAAAAGCCTGAACTTAGTTTCTGTATATTTTCCTAATAAGCTTTCTGTTACAACATCATCCCACCAAAGAGGTTGAGATATTAAAGAGCTAAAACGAACGACTTTACGAGTATATATATTTTGTCCGGGTTTTAAAACATCATTCTCCACAATGTCAATCACAAGCCGGACTTCTTTTGTATCCAACAATGCCGTTTTCTTCAACAAAAAATACCCAGTTTCTTCCAAAACATCTTTCCGAAAAACCATCTCATTCTCCAATTCATACGAATCCGGTTCAGCTGTTGTCAGTTCCTTATTAACCCTCAGACTAACATAAGCATCATTTGCCAACGGTAATCCTATCAATCGCATATTGAGAGGTACCTTTATTTCCTCTTGTGTCCCATAGAAGAAAAAAGAATAAGTCAAGGAATCTTTATACTCTTCCACAAACTGCACATAGTTACCGGAATCCCATATCCGGATTTCGTCCTTTTCACAAGCAACCAACAAAAAGAAGGTTGCTATCAATAATGAATATATCTTTTTCATTTTGTTTATCTCCATAAATTAATAGATTATCTCACTTTCCGGTATCGGCATTACATATCTGCCATCCATTTGTATTACTTGTGTTCCCGTGGTGACAGGCATATTCCAGCGTTTAAAGAAATAAAACATCTGTCCCTCCGCCAAGAATTCTTTCTTGTATTCTGCTACCAACTCATTATAATAGTCTTTCGATGCTGTGCCTGAAATATCTCGTTTCGCTCCACGTGCTTTTCTAACTACCGACAAATAAGAGAGAGCCTCCGACAGGCTTGTCTTAGAACTAGCCTCACTCAAGATATAATACATTTCACTTAACCGAATCATCGGTATCAGCTTATACTGAATGGTGACACTCTGGTTCGTTGAATTCGTATTTATCCATTTCATTGATGTTTTACCAGTTTTACCGTCAGAGGTCGCTAAAGAAGTACGATAGTCGTCCGCATCCAGTTCAAACAAAGCATCGTAATTCTTCAGAGTCATTAATAAACTATTATTAGCAGATTTAAAATTATCAATACGCTCCAATAACTCCCGGTCGTAAAAAGCCAGGAATGTGTCTTCATACAATTTGACATATTTATATTTATCCGTAGCTTTCGCATAATCGTAAGGATCTGTAAAATAAAACCATTTTCGACGAGTTACGAAATCATCTATTACATGCTTGGCATACTTAGCAGCATTGTTCCAATCATTATCATACAAATATACACGAGCTAAAAGCGCATTAATAGCCACATAATTCATACGAATTCCTCTTTGACCAAAAAAGTCACCACCTGTAGCCTTATTCGTACCTCCCATCCGGTAATCCGGCATTGCCATTGTTGACGTATTGACAATCGTATCATGCTTTGCAACCAGCTGACGAGCCTCAAGTAAATCTTCTTCTACTTTCTTCAGTATTTCCTTTGTTGAAAGATTCGGTTCATATTTAGATGGATATACAGTAAAGTATGGAATCCGCTTGCTTTCATCACCGGACTCTACCGAAGGAGCAAATAAACGTAAAATGTCAAAATGCATCATGGCTCGCAATGCTTTAGCCTCCCCGATAATCAGATTTCTTTCAAGTGCTCCCTCACGAAAAGCAGTCGAATCTTTTGCTTCTGCTTCTGATATCAACTTATTGCAATTAGCAATTACATTATATCCTTTTGACCAAACTGATTCCAGCACCGCTTTGATCTCCGTTTCTCCGTATTCATATTCCATAGCGCTACCATATGCTTTAGATTTGGCGATATCGTTATCTGCATATGTTTGAGAAAGAACACTGGTAAGCCCCCAAGACAACTCGCGCCCATACAGTTCGGAAGACGACATAGCAATATAAATTCCGTTTAACGCATTTCTGAATCCATCTCCACTTTCAAACAATTTCTCGCTTGATACCTGATCAGAAGGATCAATATCCAGCCAATCATTACAAGCGCTTAATGACAGCAACAAGGTAACACCTATTATAGCAAAATTATATTTTTTCATATCCGTTGTTTTTAGAAACCTAAATTTAAAGAGAAAGTAAATGTACGTGCATAAGGATAAGAGAGACCTCTTTCTTGATGAATAGAAGAAATACGAGCAATATTATTCATATTAAATTGTACACGCAACATACTGAGATTGATAGGAGCAAGCAACTTATTGCTAAACTCATAGGCCAAAGTAAATGAATTAAATTCGAGTGTATTATTATCCTGCACGAAACGAGAAGTCGGTCGTGTCGTTTGGTAACGGTCTTTTATTGATTTCAGCATAGTTACATCTCCCGGCTGTTTCCATCTGTCAGTCAATACCCGTTTATCTGCATTGACTTCGTAAATATTCACATTTTCGACCTTGTTTACCAACGTGCTATTATACAGCTGCCCGCCACATTCGTATTTGAAAGTAGCATACATAGTGAATTGCTTATAACGTAGATTTACACCAAAAGCTCCTTGTGCAGTAGGTTCCGTATCGCCTATGATCACCTGATCCGATGAATTCCAATCGGAAGTAATTGTTCCATCTTTCTTCAGAAAAGTCTCTTGACCATCCGAAGGATTAATACCTAATGACTGCATTCCCCAAATGGAAGTCAACGAACCGCCCTCTGTATATTTCATAAAAGGTTTACTATACTTAGAATCCTGCATGGTACCTATATTCTTATCATAATCGGCAAAGTATGTGTCTACACGATCATTATAAGCCTTTAATGATTCTGAGATCTTTAATATTTTATTCTTATTATGTGCCAGGTTACCAAACAAAGTTACTGTCCAATCTCTATTTTTGAATACATCGGCTCTGATATCCAACTCAATACCACGATTCTGTACCTCTCCGAGATTATCACGATATACGGTGAAACCTGTTGATGAAGGAAGAGTAACATCCGTAATCAAATCGACCGTTTTCTTGTTATACCAAGAGAATCTGAATAAAACCGCATCGTTGAGCAATGATATATCCGTACCGATATCAAAAGTGTTAGTACGTTCCCATTTCAAGTTTTCATTCCCCATGTAATAAAGTAATACACCGGCTCCGGTTCCATATTTATCCGATAAGATCTGATAAGTGTTCTTTGCTGCATAAGCCGGAAAATTGACTTTACCAATCTGACCATAAGAACCGCGAATCTTGAATTGGCTAAATAATGTCTGCTGTTTCATAAACGGATAATTATGAATATTCAATCCGGCTCCAAACGACCAGAAAGGAGCGAATTTCTTTTTCGAGCCAAATTCCGAAGAACCATCCATACGGAAAGAGGCATCCATCAGATAAATGTTATCATACGTATAGTTGGTAGAAAGGAATGTACCCATTAATCGGGTATGATTATCCGAAAACGAAGGCTTGGTAGCGATTTCATCCGCATAATTCGGAGAGTCCAGCTTACCGGAAGGAAATCCACGATACAGCGCACTCTCCGATTCATCCTTGGTTTCACGTATATTCAAACCTAAAGAAAAATTCATGTGATTACGGTTTACTGTCTGTACATAATTTGCCAATAAGTTAGCATTCCAATAAATACTTTGCGAACGGCCGGACAATAATTCTCCTTTAGGATCACTATCCGCATAATTGACATATTTACCGCTTCCCGGATCTGTAAATTGCCTGGATTCATCATCACGTTTTGTTACGGAGAACTGTGCTTTCAACTGAAAGACATCCGCCAGATGATAATTTAGGCTTAGGTTGTTAGTCAAGTCCGTATAAGACGAACGATCATAACTGCTCAACATGGTAGCATCATACAAAGGATTACGGAGATTCGAAGTTCCCGTATGCCAAGTAGTCAGATATTCCACGTAATTACCTTCTTCATCTTTAAATGAGTCATAGGGTTGCCTGGAAGTATAATCAGAAAAAGTCCCATACGGAGAATTCTCCGACTTTACAGAGTTGAATGTCACATAATTCTTGATTTGCAGATTGTTAATACGATAATCGATGTAAAATCCTCCTCCCGCACGCTTTCGATATGAACCTTTCATTACTCCATTCTGAATGTCATAGTTCATCTCAGCACCGAAACGGATATCATTAACGCCTCCCTCTATATAAAGACTGTGTTTGTGATTAAAACCGTTTCGTAACGGCTGTGCAATCCAATCGGTATCAATACCCTTTAATATATTATTCTGTTTTGCCAGATACTCTTTCTGTAAGTTCAGGGCTGTACTGGGCGAGTCGCTTTCATAAAGTCCAGCCAGACGTTCAGCCTCAAGTTTCTCACTGGCATTCATCAGATTATAGTCAGATATGTCCGGAGCTGTGAGTTCTGCAGAGAAATTATAGTTCACACGCAATCTGCCGGGAACCGGTGCTTTCGTTTCAATCACAATCACCCCATTTGCCGCACGTGAACCATATATGGCAGTAGCGGCCGCATCTTTTAAAATCGTAATCCGTTCTATACGGTTAGGGTCAAAGTCATACACTTTCGACACAGATACCTCAAAACCATCCATAATAAAAATAGGAGTGTTCGGATTATTTGAAAGAGCGGATTGGGAAACTGCATCCTTATCCAATTCCATGACTCCGACACCGGAACGTCCACGGATATAAAACTCCGGCAAACTATTGGGATCTGACCCCATTTCATTATTAACCGCTATCCGTAAAGAAGGATCGTACACTTGCAATACATCAATCATATTACGTGTAGACACTTTCAATAAGTCATCTTTTGTGACGGTTACCGCATTTCCGGTAAAACTTGTACGTTTCACACTCGAATAACCATTCACGACCACTTCATTCAAACTATTCGAGTTTTCTTCCAAAAAGATCTGTAAAGGTTTATTAGCAACGACCTTTACAGATTTGTTCTTGTAGCCTATATATGATGCAACAACCTCCTTTGTATCTGCCGGAACTTCCAATGAGAAATCTCCATCCAAAGTAGCCGCTGTCCCCACCGTGCGCTTATCATTCTTCATAATAAAAACGGTAGCTCCTGCTAACGGAGATCCATCTTTACTATCCATTACTTTTCCTGTAAGTTTGATCTTCTTCTCCTTTTTTCTCAGATGGATAACAAATACTCCGTTTTGTTTTTGGGCAACCAAGTTAGTACCACTTAAACAAGCAGTTAATGCAACTTCCGGTGTCACATTATCCACGTTTACCGTAATATCAGTTACTGACTTCACATCTTCATCACTATACATGAGATTCAGATTTGATTGCCGTTTAATCTCATTAATGGCCTCAAGCAAGGATACATGATTCAAATGTAAACTAACAGAGTGTTCCTGCGCCAAAATTGGAAAGGTCGTAAACAGCAACCAGCATGCAAATGCCATTCTTAACGCTATCGCCTGTATAACTGCCAGACTATAGCCTGTTTTAGAAAGCTCTTTCATCATTAAAAATTAAAGTTAGTATTTATATTTATGAAGTTTAATCGATATAAACAGTACGCCCTTTGACAGAGAAACTCACTTTTTCTGTAAGTTCTATCATACGTACAAAGTCTACAAAATCTTTAGAACGCGGCAACTCTCCGCTGAACAGTGTATGCCTTCTTTCTTCTGAAACCCATACTATCCGGATGTCATACCAGCGTGCTGCTTCTTCCATAATCTGTTCCAAAGTAGAACTGCGGAAAACAAACATATCATCCTTCCAGGATACGACTTCCTGTACATTGGCAGTTACTACATCTATCTCTTGATTGTCTGTAACAACAGCAGTCTCACCCGGATGAAGCTCTATAATATCCTCTGTTTCATGGGATGAAACCAACACTTTTCCCTGTACCAGTGTGGTTACCAACTTCTTTTCTTCCCGGTAACTCCTCAGATTAAAAGAAGTACCTTTTACCTCCACCCGGCCATAATCGGTTTCAATAATAAACGGCCAACTATCGTGATGCGACACCTCAAAATACATTTCTCCGCTTGCTTTCACAATTCGTTGATCAGAAGCAAAAGCAGATGGATAGTATAACTCCGAATCAGAATTTACCCAAACTTTAGTTCCATCGCAAAGAGTTATGTCATACTTACCATTTCTTGGAACAAACAGTTTATTTTTCCTCTTTGTATCTGTTCCTTTTTTATTGTCAAGAATATGAATACCTGCTTCATCTCTAATAGCATAATTTTCTCCTACCAATGCCAGACGTATACGGGAGTTCAAATAATATTCGCTCCCATCAACCAAAGATAGTATAGCTTTGGAGTCTCCCGCTCTAATAGCGGTCAGATCATCTTGATACTCGAATTGATGAACATCAGATTGAATAATCCAAAGAGCACCTGCAGACAATAGCAAGGCAAAAACGGCAGCACAAGAAACGACCTTTACTAATAATGCCCGTTTCTTCTTTTTGGCAATGCCAGTCTTAATACTTTTCCAGATTCTTTCCGAGCTTTCATATTCTTTTTCTTTCACGATAGACCGTGCTCTAAAATACTCAGCATCCTGATATTTCTGATATAATCTCCGGTTTCTGTCTGAAGCATTACGCCATACATCTAATTCATTGCGTTCCTCTTCAGATTCTTTTCCTTTAATAGATTTTACGATTAGCGCAGCAATGCGATAAATGTCATTATATCCCATAATCTTGTCGTTATTTACTTAAAGACACACGAGCTGGAGAAATTAGTCGCTTCGTGGTTACTTTTTTTTCAAGAAATTATTCTTTTGTCAGTTACCCGGCCCAAAAGTTATGATTTAGATAAGAACAACCAGACTGTATGCCCGACATGAAAGTTTCTTTTTCAAGCTACTCTTAGCTCGTTTCTTGTACGCATTTACCGCATTCCGAGTAACTCCCATTATTTGCGCTATTTCATCTGCATGTTTGCCCTCCAGACTAAGTTCGATCACTTTACGATAAGATTCCGGGAGTTCTGTTATCGCTTTACTCAACTCAATAAAAACTTCTTCATCCAGCATGACTTCTTCAAAAGCCTCATCCGTGATTTTCTCAATGCAGCGCTGCTCCATTGCCTGCGAACGAATATAATTAAAGCAACCATACTTTACTGCTGAATAAAGATAATCTTTCACTGATTCAATCTTATCCAACTCCTTCCGCTTCTCCCATAATTTTAGAAACACATCTTGAATAATGTCTTCAGCAGCTGTACGAGGAACAAAATGACTAGCTACAACTAAGAGGGAAAGATGGTATCTTTCAAAAAGAAGTTCGAAGTTTTCTTCATTCTTCTTATTTTTTCCCCACTCAATTGGTTGGATAATCATAGGCTTATAATAAAACGAAGGAATAGTAATTAGTTCCAAATATATCTTATGGCTGGACAAAGTTATACTATTTTTCCAATAAAACATATATTTTTTGTTTTCTTCGGGCAAAAACCGTATTTTTGTAACCGATTCACTGGTAGGGGTGCCTTAACATGACGGGCTGAGAACATACCCATAGAATCTGATCCGGGTAATGCCGGCGTAGAGAACTAATTAGTAAGCAAGATGAAAAAAATTGTATGGATGGCCATCGCCTTATCGGGCGTAGGCATCACTGTTCATGCACAGACGAGTGTAAAGGATAGTATGAGAGTAGTAAACCTGCAAGAAGTGCAGGTAGTATCCACGCGTGCCACCGCCAAAACTCCCGTGGCATTCACCAATATAGGCAAAGCGGAATTGAAGAAGGTTAACTTCGGACAGGACATCCCTTATCTGTTAAGCATGACTCCTTCTACACTGACCACATCGGATGCAGGAGCAGGTATCGGCTACACGACTCTTCGCGTGCGCGGAACCGACGGTACACGTATCAACATCACGGTAAACGGCATACCGATGAACGATGCTGAAAGCCATAATCTGTTCTGGGTAAATATGCCCGACTTTTCTTCCTCCGTAAAAGATATGCAAGTGCAACGCGGCGCAGGTACGTCTACCAATGGGGCAGGTGCCTTCGGAGCCAGCGTTAATATGCAGACTGAAGGTGCATCCATGAAGCCGTATGCCGAATTCAACGGTTCATACGGTTCATTCAACACGCACAAGGAAACGGTGAAAGTGGGAACTGGTTTGCTCAATAATCATTGGACGTTTGACGCCCGTCTTTCCAACATCGGTACGGACGGATACATAGACCGCGCTTCGGTAGACCTGAATTCTTACTACCTGCAAGGAGGCTACTTTGCAGAAAACACATCTGTGAAGCTGATTGCATTTGCCGGAAAAGAAAAGACATATCACGCCTGGGGATACGCAACCAAAAAGGAAATGGAGGATTTCGGCAGACGCTACAACCCCTGTGGCGAGATGTACACCGATGCCAACGGCAACAAGCATTTTTATGACGACCAAACGGATAATTATCTGCAAAAGAATTATCAACTTCTCTTCAATCACACTTTCTCAACGGCTTGGAACCTAAACGTTGCCTTACATTATACCAAAGGTGACGGCTATTACGAAGAGTACAAAGACGGCAGATCCCTTATAGAATATGGCCTGAAACCATTCACAATTGATGGAACCGAAATAACCAAAAGTGATTTAGTCCGTCAGAAGAAAATGGACAACAAATTCGGCGGCGGCGTTTTTTCTCTCAATTATACAGTCAACAGGCTGAATGCGTCTCTAGGAGGTGGTTTGAATCAATACCGGGGCAATAACTTCGGAAGAGTTCCTTGGGTGAAGAATTATGTGGGCACTCTATCTCCCGACCATGAATATTACCGCAATAAATCCAAAAAGACCGATGGCAATATTTATCTGAAAGCAAACTACGATCTTACCAGAGGATTAAGCGCGTATGCCGATCTTCAGTATCGACACATCGACTATACCATTGACGGCAACAATGATAAATATGACTGGAGCAAAAATGCCCTGCGTCCACTGGCAGTAGACAAGAAGTTCGATTTCTTTAACCCGAAAGTCGGATTAAACTGGAACATCACGTCCAACCATCGCGTTTATGCCTCTTTCTCGGTTGCTCAAAAGGAACCGACCAGAAACAATTATACGGATGGCGATCCGGATTCGTATCCCAAAGCAGAAAAATTACTCGACTATGAAGCGGGATATACTTTCGCCAACCAATGGCTGACAGCAGGTGCAAACTTCTACTACATGGATTATACCGACCAACTGGTTCTGACCGGAGCTTTAAATGACATCGGTGAAGCACTGACCGAAAACGTGCCGGACAGTTATCGTATGGGAGTCGAGCTAATGCTGGGAATCAAACCGTGTAAATGGTTTCAATGGGATATAAACGCTACATGGAGCAAAAACCGCATCCAGGATTTTGTAGAAAGCCTGCCGGGCTACCATTATAATGAAAACGGCAGTTCTACTTCCCTCCCGACTGTTCAGATCAAGCATAAAGACACTCACATCGCTTTCTCACCTGACTTTCTATTTAATAACCGTTTCTCATTCAATTATAAGGGATTCGAAGCGGCTCTGCAATCGCAGTTCGTAAGCAAGCAGTATATGACAAATGCGGAAGTAGAAGAATTGACTCTTGATAAATATTTTGTCAGTAACCTCAATCTGGCGTACTCCTTCCGTCCCAAGAAGGTGTTGAAAGAAGTCACGGTAGGGTTCACTGTGTACAATCTGTTTAATGAAAAATATGAAAACAACGGTTGGGCCTCGAGCGACTACACCGATACGGTGGAGAATCGGGGAAACTATGCCGGATATGCAGCGCAGGCAGGAACAAACGTTATGGGACATGTTTCTTTCCGCTTTTAATACCACAGGGCTATGGAATTGAATTTTCTGGAAATATTCGGTACGATTGTCGGGCTAGTCTACCTTTGGTTGGAGTACCGGGCAAGTATCTACCTTTGGATAGCAGGTATCGTGATGCCTGCCATCTATATCTTCGTATATTACAAAGCAGGACTGTATGCCGATTTCGGTATCAATATCTACTATCTGATAGCTGCCATCTATGGTTGGTTCTTCTGGATGTGGGGACACAGAAAGAAAAAAAGTCAGCAGTCAGCAGATGCTTCAATCGGTGACAAACCCAAAGACCTTCCTATCGTGCATACTCCATGGAAATGTTACTTACCTCTTTTTCTGGTATTTATTGTTGCATTTATCGGCATTGCGTGGATACTGATCGAATATACGGACAGCAACGTGCCCTGGCTGGATAGTTTTACTACGGCATTGAGCATTGTCGGCATGTGGATGCTGGCGCGTAAATACGTCGAGCAATGGTTTGCCTGGATTCTTGTGGATATTGTCTGCTGCGGACTTTATATCTATAAAGACCTTTATTTTACTTCTGCTTTATACGGACTTTACTCCATTATAGCTATCTTTGGCTACTTTAAATGGAAAAAATTAATGAGCGTACAATGATAAGTGAACACTATACTCCCGAAGCCGTCATACTTGCCAACGGCGAATATCCTACGCATGTGCTTCCCCTGAAAATACTGGAAGAGGCTAAATTCGTGGTTTGTTGCGATGGAGCAGCCAACGAATATATCTTACGTGGACATACTCCCGATATTATTATTGGCGACGGAGACTCTCTTTCGCCGGAAAACAAAACACGCTTTTCGGACATTATTCACCATATTGCCGATCAGGAAACAAACGACCAAACCAAGGCTGTCCACTTCCTGCAAGAAAAAGGCTACCAGAGAATAGCCATCGTCGGTGCTACCGGAAAACGGGAAGACCACACATTAGGAAATATCAGTTTGCTGCTGGATTATATGAAAAGCGGTATGGAAGTACGAACCGTTACGGATTACGGAGTATTTATTCCGGCAAGCGGCACGCAGACTTTCGTTTCTCACACAGGCCAGCAAATTTCCATTATCAATTTCGGAGCGAAAGGATTGAAAGGGGAAGGATTGGTTTATCCGCTTAGCGACTTTACGAATTGGTGGCAAGGAACTCTTAATGAAGCTACAAGCAATCGTTTTACCATTCAATGCACGGGAGAGTATTTAGTGTTTCTAGCTTCTATGTAAACCGATATTAATTCTCAAACATTCTCATCACTATGAGAAAAAATTCTCACTGCGACGAGAAAAAATACTCATAGTAATGAGAACTTTTTCTCATTGCGGTGAGAATCTTTCTTTCATTTCAATAGACTGTCAACGCCTCATAGATCACTGTATAACAACCTATTAAGACCGACTACAATGAAAGTAAATAGCTCTTGAAATCTGCAAATTCTTTCGTCATTTGCAAACTCTTCTTCTCGCCTTTCATAAATTCCTGCAATTTGGCAGGTATCTCTACTGATTCACCGATAATGCTTTCCACTGTTTCAAGGAACTTGGCCGGATGAGCCGTTTCAAGGAATACACCCGTTTCGCCTTCTTTCAAGCCTTCTACCAATGCACGGTATCCGCAAGCTCCGTGAGGATCGAGGAGATAATGATGTTCTTTCCAAGTTTCTTTCACCGTTTCACGGATCTGTTCGTCGGTATAAGTTGTTCCTGAAATTTCGGCAGAGATAGCAGCGTGCGAACCATTATACAAATCAAGTACACGGGCAAAGTTGCTAGGATCTCCCACGTCCATAGCGTTAGCAATTGTTGCAATAGACGGACGGGGATTGTATTTACCTGTTTGCAGATATTGATAGAAAATATCGTTGCGGTTGTTGGCAGCAATGAAACGCTTCACGGGCAATCCCATTTTCTTTCCGAACAGTCCTGCGGTGATATTTCCGAAGTTTCCGCTAGGTACACAGATGACGGCGTTATCCGCTTTTCCGACACGCTTCAGTTGAGCGTATGCATAGAAATAATAAAATGCTTGCGGCAGGAAACGGGCTACATTGATGGAATTGGCAGAAGTCAATGATAGATGTTCATTCAGCTCCTTATCCATGAAAGCAGCTTTTACCAATGCCTGGCAATCATCAAACGTTCCGTCCACTTCGAGCGCAGTGATGTTCTGTCCCAGTGTAGTGAATTGTTTCTCCTGTATTTCGCTGACTTTTCCTTTCGGATAGAGCACATATACATGAATACCGTCCACACCCAAAAAGCCGTTAGCCACAGCACTTCCCGTATCACCGGAAGTGGCTACCAGTACATTCACATTCTTCTGACCTTCCTTCTTAATAAAGTATCCCAGCAGACGCGCCATGAAACGACCGCCTACATCTTTGAAGGCCAGTGTCGGTCCGTGGAAAAGTTCGAGCGAGTAGATGTTATCCGCTACTTTCACCAAAGGTACATCAAAACTTAAGGTATCATATACAATCTGTTTCAGGGTGTCGGCAGGAATATCCTCACCGAAAAAAGCATCGGCTACACGATAAGCTATTTCCTGAAAAGACAACGTATCAATCGTATCGTAAAACTCTTGTGGAAGAGGCTTGATAGACATAGGCATAAACAACCCTTTATCGGCTGCAAGACCTTTTACAACTGCTTCCTGTAGAGAAGCCACCGGCGCTTGTTTATTCGTACTATAATATTTCATGGGATGATATTTTTAGTGCTCACCACAGATTACACAGATTTACACAGATATTTTCTCTATTATTACATAATACAAAAGTCTCTTATCACTTTAAATCTGTGCGAATCTGTGTAATCTGCGGTGAACATTATTTCATAAATTCTTTAATAAACTCGTCTTCTTTCAACACACCGTAACTACCATTGCAGGCAGATACTTCGTCGTAAGTTTGCACCTCGTCCGGCTCAATTCCCGGATACCAAATAAGGAACGGGATAGGATCGGAAGTGTGCGTGCGAAGTTCGCAGGGAGTAGGATGGTCAGGCAATACGGCTATTGCTACCGGTTCATCCCAATCTTTCACTGCTTCGTAGATAGGTCCTACGGCACGTTTATCCAGATTCTCGATAGTGAGAAGTTTCAAGTCGATGTCTCCTTCGTGTCCGGCCTCATCGCTGGCTTCGATATGAAGATAGACAAAGTCATCGGTTTTCAAGGCTTCCAATGCAGCAGCCACTTTATTTTCATAATTCGTATTATACAGGCCGGTTGCCCCTTCTACCACAATACGACGTAATCCGGCATAATAACCGATTCCATTTATCAGATCGACAGCCGAAATCACCGCACCTTTTTTCACTTGCGGGAAAGTTTCGGAGAAAGTAGTCATCTGCGGACGATAACCGGGGCTCCAGGGCCAAATACTATTGGCGGGGTCTTTGCCTTCAGCTATGCGTTTCAGGTTCAACGGATGATTCTTCAACAGTTCCTGTGATTTTAGAATCAGGTCGTTAATCAGGTCTGCCGTTTCTTGTGCTTCCGGGGTCAATGGTTTCACCATCAATGGGCGGAAAGGTTTCAAAGGAACATCGTGCGGAGGAGTACAGTCCAGTTCTTTATTTCCTCCCTTGATAACCAATAGATGACGGTACTGGACTCCTGTGTGGAACCGTACGCGGTCATTGCCCAGTTTCTCTTGCAGGTATTGAATCAATACGTCCGCTTCTTCTGTAGATATGTGTCCGGAGGAGTGATTCTTCAGAATTTCTCCTTCCACACAAATCAGATTACAACGCATTGCCATCTCGCCCGGTTTCAAATCCACGCCGATACTGGCAGCTTCCAGCGGTCCACGACCTTCGTACACTTTCGGAAGATTATATCCCAACACTGACATGTTGGCTACTTCACTACCCGGATGGAAACCTTCCGCCACGGTAATCAGGCGGCCGTTACGCCCCATTCGGGCTAACTGATCCATATATGGCGTCTTCGCATATTGCAGGAGCGTCTTGTCCCCTAATGACTTCACTGGCCAGTCGGCCATTCCGTCTCCCAATATAATGATATGCTTCATTTCTTTTGAAAATTAAGAATGAAGAATGATGAATGAAGAATTGGCTGCACCATTACGCTGCATAGTAATTCTTCATTCTTCATTTTTAGTTCTTCATTTAATTAAACGTTTGCGATGCTCATGATGTCGGCAAATACTCCGGCAGCGGTAACTCCGGCGCCGGCACCGTATCCCTGAATCATCATCGGATATTCTTTATAGCGTTCTGTAGTAAGCAGGATAATGTTGTTGCTGCCTTCCAAGCCGTAGAACGGGTGGTTGGCGCCTACTTCCTGTAAGCCGACAGAGGCTTTTCCGTTCTCCAGTTTGGCAACGAAACGCCAGTGTTTATTTTCTTTCTCCAATACCTGACGGCGGGCTTCAAAGTCTGCGTCGAGACTTGGAACACGTTTCCAGAAATCTTCCAGAGAACCTTCAAAGAAGTCATTGGGGACAAAGAGGTTCTTTTCAACATCTTCCTGTTCCAGACGGTATCCGGCTTCACGTGCCAGAATCACCAATTTACGGATGACGTCTTTTCCACTCAAGTCGATACGCGGGTCCGGTTCGGAGTAGCGTTCTTCCTGTGCCATTTTGATGGTACGGCTGAAAGGAATATCGGCGCTGATCTTATTAAAGATGTAGTTCAGTGTGCCTGAAAGCACTGCTTCAATCTTCAGAATCTTGTCGCCGCTATGAATCAGGTCGTTGATCGTGTTAATAATCGGAAGACCTGCACCTACGTTTGTTTCGAACAGATATTTCACACCACGTTGGCGGGCAATTGTTTTCAGTTCACGATAGTTTTCGTAAGCGGAAGAAGCGGCAATCTTGTTGGCTGCTACCACAGAGATATTGTGTTGCAGGAAATCTTTGTAAAGCGATGCGATATCGGCGCTGGCCGTACAGTCTACAAAAACGGAGTTAAAGATGTTCATTCCGATAATCTCGTCGCGGATGGTTTGCAGACTACTGTCTTTACCCTTTTCCAACAGTTCCTGACGGAAATTAGAAAGGTCGAAACCTTCACGGCTGAACATTGCTTTGGCAGCATCAATGATACCTACCACATGGAGTTTCAATCCGTTTTCCATCATGAGTTTCTGCTGTTGGCAACGAATCTGTTCTACGAGGCTGCCGCCTACTGTACCGACACCGCAGATAAAGAGGTTCAGTACCTGATATTCGGAGAGGAAGAAAGAGTCGTGAATGACATTCAGGGATTTACGCAAAGATTTGGAATCGACCACAAAAGAGATGTTTGTTTCCGAAGCTCCCTGTGCACAGGCAATTACGTTAATACCGTTGCGTCCCAGCGTACCGAAAAGTTTACCGGCGATACCCGGGGTATGTTTCATATTCTCGCCTACGATAGCAACAGTAGCTAAATCTCTTTCCGCAAGAATCGGAGAAATCTCGCCCATCTCTATTTCTTTCGCAAATTCCTCGTTCAGCACTTCACAAGCCAGGTCGGCATCGGCATTACGCACACCGATAGAAGTACTGTTTTCCGATGAAGCCTGCGACACGAGGAATACGCTGATTCCGTTCTTAGCCAATGCTTTAAAGATGCGGTAGTTTACACCGATCACACCCACCATACCGAGTCCCTGAACAGTAATCAGGCTGGTGTCGTTGATGGAGGAAATACCTTTGATAGCCTTGCTCTGCGGGTTGGAAACTTCTTGTTTGATAACCGTTCCCACTCCGTCCGGATTGAAGGTATTCTTTATTAGAATAGGAATATTCTTGTGACATACGGGATAGATAGTCGGCGGATAAACCACCTTTGCACCGAAGTTACAAAGTTCGGTCGCTTCTACATAACTCAATTCCGTAATGGTATAAGCAGTTGAAATGACACGCGGGTCAGCCGTCATAAACCCGTCTACATCCGTCCAGATTTCCAGACTTGCCGCATCCAGAGCCGCAGCAATAATGGCAGCCGTATAGTCCGAGCCACCACGTCCGAGGTTCGTCACATCTCCTGTCGTTTTATCCGAAGAGATGAATCCCGGCACCAGTGACACTTTAGGGATAGACTGGAAAGCCTCTTTCACCAACTTATTAGTCAGGTCAGTATCCAACGTGTGTTTACTATGTTTTCTTTCGGTCTTGATAAAAGTGCGCGAATCGAACCATTTTGCTCCGTCAATCAGTTCGGTAACGATGATGGATGAAAGGCGTTCACCATAGCTGACGATTGTATCCGAGGTCTTAGCAGAAAGGTCTCTAATCAGATAAATTCCCTGGAAGATGTCCTTCAACTCGTTCAGCAGTTCGCCAATCTGACGTTGCAACGACACTTGCTTTTCTCCGGCAGGAATCACCTCCTTAATCATCTCCACATGACGGTAAACGATTTCGCGGAACTCACCCTCGTATGCTGAATCTCCTGCTGCCGCCATCTTTGATGTATTTATCAATTTGTCAGTGATGCCTCCCAATGCGGAAACAACTACAATTACCGGCTCACTTGCCGACTCTACAATTCTCTTTACGCTTAAAATGCTGTTCACGGAACCTACGGACGTCCCGCCGAATTTCATTACTTTCATGAAGATACTTATTTAAATGCAATGTCCTGCAGTTTACTTTTTACAGAACGATTGGTTGTTTACGAATAAAATTGAAATTGAATTTTGCCTGCTTATACAAGCGTGAATCACGTAGATACACAAAAACTATCCATTAACCCCTAAGGGTCATGGTACACATGGATGTGACTGTATGTGGATAGTACTTCATCATAGTCCTTGTTTCTACTCTTGTTTTTGATAAGTGTCGCAAAAGTAATAATAAAAACGTTCAATCTATCACTTTTTTCGGTTTTTTTCTGATAAAAAGAATCTTCCGTCTTCTATTCGTCCTGTCATTCGCCTTTACTTTTATGACATTTTGCTACTTATATATCAAATATATTATTATATTTGCGAAAACAATCGCACAAAATCAGCTTATGAATCCATTAAATACTTCCGTATTGCTAATATACACCGGTGGAACAATTGGCATGATCGAGAATGCCGCGACGGGTGCTCTGGAGAACTTTAACTTCGAGCAACTGCAAAAGTATATCCCCGAACTGCAAAAGTTCAACTTCCCGATTGACACCTATCAGTTTGATCCTCCAATGGATTCGTCGGACATGGAACCGGATATGTGGCGGAAGCTGGTACGCATCATTCATGAAAATTACGACCGCTACCACGGCTTCGTCATCCTGCACGGAACGGATACAATGGCTTACACTGCTTCCGCATTAAGTTTTATGCTCGAAGGACTCGATAAACCTGTTATCCTCACAGGTTCACAACTTCCCATAGGTGTACTTCGCACGGACGGAAAGGAAAACCTGATGACCAGCATCGAGATTGCCGTCGCACAAAACAAGGAAGGGAGGGCGCTCGTACCGGAAGTGTGCATCTTCTTTGAAAATCATCTGATGCGGGGAAACCGCACGACCAAGATGAATGCGGAAAACTTCAACGCGTTCCGTTCTTTCAATTATCCGGTATTGGCGGAAGCCGGAATCCATATCAAATATAATAATGTGCAGATTCACGTAAATGGTGAAGAGCGGGAATTGAAGCCTCATTATCTGCTAGATACCAATGTTGTGGTACTGAAACTCTTCCCGGGCATCCAGGAAAATGTGATTGCCGCCATTCTGGGGATTGACGGATTGAAGGCTGTCGTGCTCGAAACATACGGTTCGGGAAATGCTCCCCGGAAGGAATGGTTCATACGTCGGCTTTGTCAGGCCAGCGAACGTGGAATTGTGATTGTCAACGTGACGCAATGCAGCGCAGGAATGGTAGAGATGGAACGTTATGAAACGGGCTACCAGTTATTGCAGGCAGGTGTTGTCTCCGGATATGACAGTACGACGGAATCTGCTGTGACGAAATTAATGTTCTTACTGGGACATGGATATACAGCGGACGAGGTGCGCGACCGGATGAACCGTTCGATGGCAGGAGAGATAACTCTGTAAATTCCCTGTTTGTTTTACGCATTGAACAGATTTTATCTGAATTTGTTTTGCGCGTTGAACAAATTATGCCTATTTTTGTATTCCATAGAAAACAAATAAAGATATGGATACACTAATCAGAAGATACAAAAGGTTATTAACAGCTACTTCCACAACCTATATCAGAAGCCTGATGAATACAATCAATTGGGATAACCGTCTGATTGCTATCCGGGGAGCTCGCGGAGTTGGGAAAACAACTTTAATGCTTCAATACTTAAAACTTCATTATGCCAATGATAGCCAAAGTGCCTTATATACAAGTTTAGATAGTCTGTATTTCACACAGCATTCTCTTAGCGAACTCGCCGAACAGTTTTACCTGAAAGGAGGTAAATGCCTGTTCTTGGATGAAGTGCACAAATATCCGTCATGGAGCAAGGAAATTAAAAATATATATGATGAGTTTCCTGAACTGAAAATAGTATTCACCGGGTCATCCTTACTCCAACTGCTGAATGCGGAGGCCGACTTGTCTCGTCGATGCATATCATATAATATGCAAGGGCTATCCTACCGTGAATATCTGAATTTATACCATCAGATTGACATCCGCCCTTACACGCTGGAAGAGATATTGGACAATAGTGATGGAATTTGTAATGAAGTGAATTCCCAATGCCGTCCCCTCGCCTATTTTGAAGACTATTTGAAACATGGATACTATCCTTTTTATTTGGAAGGAAATGCGGAATACTACACACGTATCGAAAATATAGCCAACCTGATACTCGAAATCGAACTTCCCCAGCAATGCGGAGTGGACATCAGTAACGTGCGAAAACTAAAAAGTCTGCTGGGAATCCTCTCCTCCGAAGTGCCTTTTATGGTGGACATCACTAAACTCTCTGCTATGGCAGAACTTTCACGTACTACTATTTTGGCCTATTTACAGTATCTGGACAGAGCTAAATTAATCCACCTTCTTTATTCGGATAATGACTCTATCAAAAAGTTACAAAAACCGGATAAGATTTATATGGAAAATACTAACCTGCTTTATGCATTGACCTTTAAAGATGTAAACAAAGGAACATTGAGAGAGGTGTTCATGGTAAACCAACTCGCCTATCAACATCGTGTGGAATATTGCACGCGTAGCGCAGACTATACGATAGACAGTAAATATACGATAGAAGTTGGCGGGAAAAGCAAAGACGGGAAACAGATAGCTAACAGTAAACAAGCATTTATTGCCGCAGATGATATTGAATATTCGGCCGGAAATAAGATTCCACTCTGGGCATTCGGATTTTTATATTAAAGAAAGAGAATATGGCAAAAGAGAAAACCGTATATGTATGCAGTAATTGCGGACAGGATTCACCGAAATGGGTGGGTAAATGTCCGTCGTGTGGAGAATGGAATACGTATGTTGAGGAAATCGTACGGAAAGAACCTACCAACCGCCGCCCGGTGTCGGGCATTGAAACACAGAAACCCAAACCACTGGCACTTAGCGATATTGAAGCGAACGACGAGCCACGCATCAATATGCACGATGATGAATTGAATCGCGTATTGGGTGGCGGACTTGTGCCGGGTTCTCTTGTCCTGATAGGCGGTGAGCCGGGAATCGGTAAATCCACGCTCGTCATGCAGACCGTACTGCACATGCCGGAAAAGAAAATCCTTTATGTGTCCGGTGAAGAAAGTGCACGACAGCTTAAACTCCGTGCCGACCGTCTCTCTGATACTTCCAGCGATTGCCTGATTGTTTGTGAGACTTCGCTCGAACAAATTTATGTGCATATCAAGAATACGAATCCCGATTTAGTGATTATTGACTCTATACAGACTATTTCCACCGAGAGTATCGAATCATCTCCCGGAAGTATTGCGCAAGTCAGAGAGTGTTCGGCATCTATTCTTCGTTTCGCGAAAGAAACGCATACCCCTGTGTTGCTGATCGGTCATATTAATAAAGAAGGAAGTATTGCAGGACCTAAAGTATTGGAACATATCGTCGATACCGTCCTTCAATTTGAAGGCGATCAGCATTATATGTATCGTATTCTGCGCAGCATCAAGAATCGTTTCGGCAGTACGGCAGAGTTAGGGATTTATGAAATGCGTCAGGATGGGTTGCGCCAGGTGAATAATCCTTCCGAGCTTTTGCTTAGTCAGGATCATGAGGGAATGAGTGGAGTAGCTATTGCTTCCGCTATCGAAGGAATCCGCCCGTTCTTGATCGAGACACAGGCTTTGGTCAGTTCTGCTGTTTATGGAAATCCTCAACGTTCGGCAACCGGTTTCGATTTAAGAAGAATGAATATGCTGCTGGCTGTTCTCGAAAAGCGTGTCGGATTCAAGCTGGCACAGAAAGATGTGTTCCTGAATATTGCCGGAGGACTGAAGGTGAATGACCCGGCTATCGACTTGCCGGTTATCAGTGCCATCCTTTCTTCCAATATGGACGCAGCCATTGAGCCGGAAGTTTGCATGGCGGGAGAAATCGGACTGTCGGGAGAGATACGTCCTGTAAATCGAATAGAGCAACGTATCGGTGAAGCCGAGAAATTGGGTTTTAAACGGTTCTTGTTGCCAAAATACAATCTGCAAGGTATTGACACTACGAAACTGAAGATCGAATTAGTGCCGGTAAGAAAGGTGGAGGAAGCATTCAGGGCTCTATTCGGATAGGGCACTGATGCATACATTATCCGCTTTATCTATTTTATAATCGAAAACAATATCAATAATAACTAAATGACACAAGAATTCCAACTCCGCATACTTCCCGAAATCGCAGCAAACGAACAGAAACTAAAAGAATATCTTTCTAAAGAAAAAGGTTTGAACCTGCGTGACATCACCGCTACCCGAATCTTGAAACGAAGCATCGATGCACGGCAGCGGACTATCTTCGTCAATCTGAAGGTACGAGCATATATCCGTGAGATGCCTAAAGATGATGAATACGAGCATACTATATATAATAAGGTAGAGGGAAAGCCGCAAGTGATTGTCGTGGGCGCAGGTCCCGGCGGACTATTTGCAGCCCTGCGTCTCATCGAACTGGGGTTACGTCCCGTTGTTATCGAACGCGGAAAAGACGTACGCGAGCGGAAAAAAGATTTAGCACAAATCAGCAGGGAACACACGGTTGACCCGGAATCGAATTACAGTTTTGGCGAAGGCGGTGCAGGAGCTTATTCGGATGGGAAACTCTATACCCGGAGCAAAAAGAGAGGAAATATAGATAAGATATTGAATGTATTCTGCCAGCATGGGGCTTCTACGGCGATATTAGTAGATGCGCATCCGCATATCGGGACAGACAAGTTGCCACGTGTCATTGAAAATATGCGGAATACCATCATCGAGTGTGGCGGAGAAGTACATTTCCAAACACGAATGGAGGCACTGATTATCGAGAATGACGAAGTAAAGGGTATCGAAACAAATACAGGAAAGACTTTTCTCGGACCTGTGATACTGGCAACCGGACATTCGGCGAGAGATGTATATCGTTGGCTGGCTGCGAATCATGTGGCGATTGAAGCGAAAGGCATTGCAGTCGGTGTCCGTTTGGAGCATCCGGCAATGTTGATCGATCAGATACAATATCATAACAAGGAGGGACGAGGCAAGTATCTGCCTGCCGCAGAATATAGCTTCGTCACACAGGTTGAAGGCAGAGGAGTGTATAGCTTCTGTATGTGCCCCGGCGGTTTCATTGTTCCTGCTGCCAGCGGACCGGAGCAAGTGGTAGTGAACGGAATGTCTCCTTCTAATCGTGGCTCGCGATGGAGTAATTCGGGCATGGTGGTGGAAGTGCAACCGGAAGATTTAATAAATGGAGAGTGGAGAGTGGAGAATGAAGAGTTAGCTGCGCAACGAAATGAACAGCTGCTGGCTCTTAACCCATCTCTAAATAACTCTCAACTCTCAACTCTCAACTCTCAACTTCTTCCCCTTTACTTTCAGGAAGAACAGGAACGCCAATGCTGGTTACAAGGAGGCAGAAGGCAGACAGCACCGGCACAGCGTATGCAGGACTTCACCCGCAAGAAGTTGAGTTACGACTTACCCGAATCTTCTTACAGTCCGGGATTGATTTCTTCTCCGCTTCATTTCTGGATGCCGGAGTTTATCAGCAAAAGATTATCTCTCGGTTTCCAGCAATTCGGACGTTACAGTCATGGCTTCCTCACTAATGAAGCGGTGATGATCGGCGTAGAGACACGTACTTCTTCGCCTGTCCGCATCGTACGCGATAAAGAGACATTGCAACATACAACCGTTCGCGGATTATTTCCTTGCGGAGAAGGTGCAGGCTATGCCGGAGGGATTGTTTCTGCCGGAGTGGATGGAGAACGGTGTGCGGAAGCGGTAGCCAATTATTTCAATCGTTAACTAAAACTACATGAAAATGAATCATCAACCCGAAATAGCCATTGTAGAAGCAAACACCCTGACCAGTCTCGGCCTGAAAGGAATCCTGGAGGAAATGATTCCTATGGCAACCATACGTACCTTCCATCAATTCAGTGAACTGATGGACGATACGCCGGATATGTATGCCCATTATTTCATTTCCGCACAGATTTATGTGGAGCACAATGCCTTCTTTCTCCCCCGGAAACGAAAAACAATTGTATTGGCAAGCGACAGTCCGCAATTCCAACTGTCCGGCGTGCCTGTACTCAACATCCATGAATCCGAGGAAGAATTGGTGAAAAATATATTGAAACTCCATCAACACGCCCACCACAACGGTTATCCGGTGAAAGACATGCCATCCATGCCTCCGGCGCAGCCTCATCAGGAGATTCTATCTTCCCGTGAAATAGAAGTGCTCGTACTGATAACCAAAGGATTAATCAACAAAGAGATAGCAGATAAACTGAATATCAGCCTGACCACCGTTATCACTCACCGGAAAAATATCACAGAGAAATTAGGTATCAAGTCCGTCTCCGGACTGACTATTTATGCGGTAATGAACGGGTATATAGAAGCAGACCGAATCTGATTCACCACAGAGGACGCAGAGGATAAAAAGGATAAAGAAGGTAAAGAGAAAAACTTTCCACACTTTTTCCCAAAAACACTCAAACAGTCTGTATCAGAGAATGAGTGAAGATGTTACCTTCACTATACCCTCTGTGTCCTCTGCGTCCTCTGTGGTGAAAATTGTGGTGAAAACTGTGGTGAAACAAATCCTAATAAATGAGGATTGACCATTGTCTATATTTGCCGTTACTTTGCAGCAGATAAATGAACAGCAGATGAAGAGAAAGAATTTTATGATTGCCCTTACGCTCCTGACGACTGGTACAGCATGGGCAGAAGATTTCCCGAAAGACTCACTAAAAATAGTAGACATCGAAGAAGTGGTAGTGATTGCCACTCCGAAAGAGAATCGTAAGTTGCGTGAATTACCGGTGGCAGCCACCGTTTTATCGCAAGATAATATGCGTGCCAATCAGGTGAACTCTGTGAAAAACCTGACAGGCATCGTCCCTAATCTGTTTATCCCCGATTATGGTTCCAAACTGACCACTTCCATTTATATCCGCGGAATCGGCTCACGTATCAACACTCCGTCCGTAGGACTTTACGTAGACAACATCCCTTATATCGACAAATCCGCTTTCGACTTCAACTATGCTGATATCGAACGTATTGATATTCTCCGCGGACCACAAGGCACTCTCTACGGGCGTAATACGATGGGAGGACTTATCAAAGTGCACACAAAATCGCCTTTCACTTATCAAGGTACTGATATCCGCATGGGAGCAGCGACCTACAATAATTATAATGTGTCACTCACCCACTATCACCGGACATCCGACCGCTTCGCTTTTTCTACCGGAGGTTTCTACGAACACACAGGTGGCTTCTTTGAAAATTCGGCAAGAAACAACGAAAAGGTAGACAAGAGCAATGCCGGTGGCGGACGTTTCCGTGGTATTTACCTGCCTAGTTCGAACCTGAAAATAGATATGGCCCTTAGCTATGAATATAGCGATCAGGGCGGATATCCGTATTACTATACCGGGATTACCCCCAGTGCGATAGCTAAAGCGAAAGAAAATGGTAAAGAAATGACAGAAGACCGGGCAGATTATATCGGTAAGATTTCATATAACGACCGCAGCAGTTACCGCCGTGGATTGCTCAACTCCGGTGTTAACATCGAATATCAAGCCAACAACTTTATATTAAGTGCCGTGACAGGTTATCAGAACCTGAACGACCGTATGTTTCTCGATCAGGATTTCACAGAAAGAGATATTTTCAATATTGAGCAAAAGCAACGTGCAAACACCATTTCCGAAGAGATTGTGTTGAAAGCCAAACCCGGAAAAAGATGGCAGTGGGCTACGGGAGCTTTCGGATTCTATCAATGGCTGCATACTACGGGACCTGTTTTGTTTAAAGAAGAAGGAGTGAAGTCGGTCATTGAAAACAACGCCAATGCAGCTTTTGAAGAAGTATCTGCCAAACCCGGAGCTCCCACCATGGGAATGACTGTGCACAACCCGACCTTAAGCGTAGGAGGAACTTTCGACACCCCGACTCTTAGCGGTGCACTTTATCATCAGTCTACTTTCAACAACTTGTTCATAGAAGGACTGTCCGTTACGGCCGGCCTCCGGCTCGATTACGAGAAGATCAGTATGAAGTATAATTCTCTTAGCACTCCTATCGACTTTGGTTTTGATTTTCACTTAGCTATGGGACCCAACCAAATAAACTTGTCTGATCAGAATATGAAAGCCCCGGCCTCTTTCGTTGGCAAGCTCTCTACTGATTATGTACAGCTTCTACCCAAATTTGCTATTCAATATGAATGGAAGAATCAAAATAACGTTTATGCCACCGTCACCCGGGGATATCGTTCGGGAGGATATAACATCCAGATGTTCTCTGACTTATCACAAACAGAATTGAAAAATTCGATGATGAATGCCATCAAAGAAAGTCCGACAATAGGGCAAGATGCCACCTGGGGAAAAACCATCATTAATATGATGAACCAAATGGTACCTACAAAAGAGATTGATGTAAAAGCATCCACCACTTACAAACCCGAATATTCGTGGAACTACGAAGCAGGTAGCCACCTTACTTTATGGGAAGGCAGACTTTGGGCTGACGTCGCAGCATTCTATATGGATACCCGCGACCAACAACTCTCCCAATTTGCAGAAAGTGGTCTGGGACGTATCACGATCAATGCAGGAAAAAGCCGTAGCTATGGTGCAGAAGCAGCCCTTCGTGCCAGTGTGACAAAAGAACTTAGCCTGAATGTCAGTTACGGATATACGTATGCCACCTTTACGGATTATGTAATCACCGAAGAGCAAAAAGACGGCACTTTTAAAGTAACCGCAGATTATAATGGCAAATATGTTCCCTTTGTCCCCAAACATACCTTAAATATCGGAGGAGAATACGCCATCACCTGCAGTCCGCGCTCTATCTTCGACCGGGTTGTATTCCAAGCTAATTATAACGCTGCCGGACGTATCTACTGGACTGAACAAAACGATGTCAGCCAATCTTTCTATGGCACACTCAACTGGAGAACGAATCTGGAAATCGGTGACGCAATGATTAGTTTCTGGGCACGCAACTTCTTGAATAAAGAATATGCCGCCTTCTATTTCGAAACAATGAACAAAGGTTTTATGCAAAAAGGACGCCCAATGCAATTTGGAGTAGATCTCCGCTGCCGGTTCTAATCATTTTCACTCATAGAGATATTATTTAGTCATTTTATTGTCAGCTAAAGATTTTATCCATATAGAACAATGATTATCAAGTCATTGACACCTGACAATAAGTGCTGACAATAACCCAAAAACAGGCTGACAATAAAAGATTCGGACTTTTATTGTCAGCCTGTCTCTTATAGATTGATGGCATGGAATACGTGATAGAAGAACGTATGCCTCTATGAAGTATGCATTATAAAGCCGTTATACTTAATTAATCCAATAGGCATTGTTCTCTTAACCCTACGCTATCTTTACCTTTCCATGGCTGTGGTAGCTTCTCTTCACGGCCGTGGAGAGATCTCGTCACGGCTGTGGGAAGAAGTCACCACGGCCGTGGGAAGGTAAAGATAGCGGTACCTTCACACAACTATACCGGCATCTTAACGGAACTATACCGGTACTCTGGCATTACTTTACCTACAGTTTCCTATTGGTTTGCTTATATCTAAGATTATCTTGCCCACATCTAATACACTTCAACTACACTCCACCACGATTAAGCAAGTTTCTCTGTTCCATCAGATACACGCGTCATCTGATAAGCGATACGCTCTGTACCGTTCTTTACATAAATGATGCCACAGCGTTGAAAACCATACTTCGTCAATATATGCTGCATGACTTTATTGTCCCGATGAGTATCTACCCGGAGATTGGGCCAACGTTCGAAACACCAGTTCAAGCAGGTTTCCGATACCCCCTTCTGTTTTCCGTTCGTTGCCAGCCGATGAATCACTCCATAAGGTTCATTATTGAGCCATGTTCCTTCATAAATCTGTTGATAAGTAGGGTCGTCTCCCAAGATAAAACAAAAAGTCCCCAAAATTTCTCCCTGTTCATCTATGCAGACAAAGCTATGTCCATCTTCAATTTCCTGACGAATCAATACTTCAGAAGGATAACCGTCAATCCATTGAGTAGTATTTCCGGTTGCACGCATAAAGGCACGGGCATAGTCATAAATCTCCATCACTAAAGGGAGATCTTTTATTTCGGTAGATCTGATTTCCATCATTTGAAAAGTTATTCAAGAATAAAACAGATAATAAAATTACTCATTGATTGCTCCACAATGGGGGCATACACCTTTTTGCTTCAACTTTTCCCCACAACGCCCACAACGATACTTATACCCAATGTTCCGATGGACTTTCTTCGCAAAAACCAGCATAAAAAAGGCAAGAAACAGATAACCGATATAAATATGTGTCATCAGGATAAAGAAGAAATAGCAGAAAATACAGCAAGACATCAACCCCAGCAGATAAAAGATAGCTGCAGCGGGAGTCAACTGTCGGAACAAATCATCCAGCACCGCCAAAGCGACTATCAAAAACAGCCAAATACTCAACAAGAAGACAGAGAGAATAAAAGGAACTTTGAACGGCGACAAAGTAGGATTGAAATAAAAATGCTCCCACGTTTCCGGCACAAAGACCTGCATCGATTCGTAAATCGTTGCACTGAAAGCCATCAACAAACAGAGAAATAACGGATAAACACTATCTATATCATTAAAATAGACCATCTGCAACTGCTTTCGACGAAAAGCGCGAAACAGATATACACCGACGAATAAAGCGAAGATGATAATGAAATAAGAAGCATGCGTATCACTGAAAAGATGAATGGCCTGCGAAATACTATCAGTCGGCACAAATGACTTCTTGAGTTCTTTTTCACGTATCCAGCCCTGTTCATCCTGTGTGTGAGCCAGCTTCACCCAAACACTGTCTACACTATCGGCAGGGTGAACCGCAAACTCTGCCACCACTACCCTATCCCCTTTATTCAACTGAATAAAAGTATCTTTTATCGGAAGACATTCCAAAGAGATGGAATCATCGACTACTTCCAAGTTTGTATTCCATGTATAATGCCGTTCGTACAAGTAAGTCAACGAGTCTTTCGTCTTCTTCGACAGTTCTTCCGAATCCAAAGCCGGTGCTTTATAATAACAAGATGAGAGCAAAAGTAAACATAGTAGGAGGTTCATCACTGTTTTCATCACTATTTTCACCACAGAGGACGCAGAGGACACAGAGGATAAAAAGGATAAAGAGGGTAAAAAGGGGAAAGAAGGTAAAGAGAAAAACTTTCTACACTTTTTCCAAAAAACACTCAAACAGTCTGTATCAGAAGAATGAGTGAAGATGTTACCTCCACTATATCCTCTGTGTCCTCTGCGTCCTCTGTGGTGAAAACTGTGGTGAAAATTGTGAATAATGATTCTCATTGAGCCGCTTTTACTTTCATTTGACAATTCTTACAATCAAATTCCAGACGAAAACGTTTGCCGTCATTTGACACCAGGTAATAGGGTTCTTTATAAGGTGAACGTACCCGTTGATGGATGGGACACCATCCCATACTGTAACGCAAACAATGTTTGCAGAACATCAGTACCGCATCTTCCACCGCTTCTTTTTCGTAAGCCGCTGCTACCTGTTGAACCCCATGCTCCTGATAGAAAGAGGCTGCACGAGTATTCATGACATTTCCCAGATAGGTTAGCGTCGTTTGTGGAAAAGCATGATTGGTTGACTTCCATACCGACAATTCCTGACGGTAATTGATTCGACGGGCAGTTATTAACCGGTCGATTGCCTGCCGGCGGAAATCGGCTAATACCGAAGCCGGCAGAAACCAGTTGTCGGTAAAAGAGATTTCTATTTCTTTTGCTTCGAAAGGCGTATTCCCCAATTTAGACAGTTGCGTTTTCAGGTTGTCCGTCTGCGGAGTCCGGGCCGGCTCTTTTTCACGTGGAAGGGTGATTGTGACTCTATTATCATCTTCGTCAGTCAATGTCAAAGAGAAACCGGAATGATGGTCGGCAAGCAACATTCGCACTGCGATTTTCCTTTCGGCAGACTTACGGGAAAGCACTCGTTCAAATTCCTGGTCGAAATTACGATATAATGTGGTACGAGGCTTGATGCGAGGCATTTCCTGTGGATATAGTTTGTTGCTGTCCACCCGGTTGATGCGGAATCCCTGTAAACGTCCCTGTTCGTCGATATAACAAACACCGTCTCCATTGTTAAAGGATTTAAGTCCCGCAACCGTCAGATAATTGCCGCGAATCTCCTTCACAGTCCCCATCTCCTCGCCCAACGACTTGGGAGTGTCGAAAGAGAAAACCTCTTTGTCACGTCCATGCAGGAAATAATGTGTGAATCCACGGCTGAAACTCTTATCCAGTTGCGGCTTAAACTCGAAATTGCACGTACCCGAAGAAGCCCTTACATATTCCGGACGACGGGCAAAGATGGCATCCAGCTTTTGACGATAAGCGGCCGTTACATTCTTCACGTAAGAAACGTCTTTCAGCCGCCCTTCTATCTTGAACGAGGAAGCTCCGGCATCCAGCAATTGCTCCAGTTCGTCACTTTGATTCATATCTTTCAGGGAAAGCAGATGTTTGTCTTTGACAATCACTTTCCCGTCCGCGTCTACCAGACTAAAAGGTAACCGGCAGAATTGCGCACATTCTCCCCGGTTGGCACTACGACCGAAACAGGCTTGGCTGACATAGCACTGCCCGCTATAGCTGACACAAAGTGCCCCATGTACGAATACCTCTAAAGGCACTTCCGGACAATTTTCGTGTATCTTTTTTATTTCACGCAACGATAGTTCCCGCGCCAGGACTACTTGCCGGAAACCCGCCTTCCAAAGGAATTTTACTTTTTCCGGTGTACGGTTGTCCATTTGTGTACTGGCATGAAGCGGTATCGGAGGAAGATTCAACTTCGTGATCCCCATGTCCTGCACAATCAGCGCGTCTACGCCAATCCGATAAAGTGCATGAATCATCTCCTCCGTCTCTTTCAACTCTTCTTCTTTCAGAATCGTATTGACCGTGACATAAATACGTGCATGATACAAATGGGCATGCTGCACCAATGCTTCAATATCTTCCAATGAGTTCACAGCCGCCGCACGGGCACCGAACTTCGGAGCACCGATATATACTGCATCTGCCCCATGATTGATAGCTTCAATGCCACATTCCAGGTTTTTCGCCGGAGCGAGAAGTTCTATTTTACGCTGCTTTATCATTGAATATCGTTGATGTTGTAAGGTGTTTCCTGATAAACGAAGTAGTTCAGCCAATTGGAGAACAACAAATTAGCATGAGCACGCCAACGTACCAACGGGCCTTTTTCAGGATCATTGTCTATATAATAATTGCGGGGCATCTCTATCGGCAAGCCTTTATCGAGATCGCGACGGTATTCCGTGTCCAGTGTCAGCGGAGAATATTCGGAGTGTCCCGTGACAAAGAATTCACGACCGCCCCGTGCCATTGCCATATAGACACCGGCATCTTCCGATTCGGAAAGCAACGTCAATTCCGGAACTTTCAGAATGTCTTCCCTGCGTACTTCTGTATGACGGCTATGCGGCACATAGAAACAATCATCAAAACCACGGAAGATGGAGTGGAAAGGTTCCAATACCCGATGTTCAAAGATACCGAACATCTTCTCTTTCAACGGATATTTAGGAACTCCATAATGATGATACAATCCGGCCTGCGCAGCCCAGCATATATATAAGGTAGAAGTGACATGCGTACGTGCCCAATCAAAGATTTCCGTAATCTCATCCCAATAGGTCACCTCCTCGAAGTCCATCTGTTCTACAGGAGCTCCGGTGATAATCATACCATCATACTTCTCGTGACGCATCTGGTCGAAATCCGTATAGAACGTTTTCATGTGTTCTATCGGCGTATTCTTTGACGTGTGGCTCTTGATCTTCATAAATGAAATCTCCACCTGAAGAGGTGTATTGGAGAGTAAGCGCACCAAGTCTGTTTCCGTTGTAATTTTCAACGGCATCAGATTCAGAATCACAATCCGTAGCGGACGAATATCCTGTTGCGTAGCGCGGGAAGTGTCGATCACAAAAATATTCTCTTCCTTCAAAAGCTCTATCGCAGGTAGTTTATCGGGTAAATTTAAAGGCATAATCGCTATATATTAGTAATTTGAGTGCAAAAATACGAAAAATATAGCAGATTATAGGGAGGTAGCTTATTTAGAAGACGTACAAATTAAGTCAATTTAAACATAGAAGCATAACAACCAATCAATAAAAGCCTTATTTTTGCCGGAGAAATTAGTACTAATAATTTAAATCTTAGAAAAATGGCATACGTAATTAGTGACGATTGTATTGCTTGCGGAACTTGCATTGACGAGTGTCCGGTAGAAGCTATCTCTGAAGGTGATATCTATTCTATCAACCCAGATGTATGTACTGACTGTGGTACTTGTGCAGACGTTTGTCCGTCTGAAGCAATTCACCCGGCTGAATAATACAAGTTACAAAAAGAGTATAGGCTGCTTTCTATGGAAGGCAGCCTTTTTTATTGCTCTTTCTTCACCACAGATTAACACAGATTAATTCACAATCAAACGGATAGAAAAATACAAAGAAGTTCCTTAAACAAAAAATCATCCTTACTGCATACTGTAGTAAAGATGATTTTATTAATCTAATATTTTTCAGACAGACAATCTCTTTTCAATCTGTGGCGAACTATTATTTCAACTTAGCCAATGCTTCTTTGATACGGCGGATAGCCTCTACGATATTTTCATCGCTTGTAGCATAACTCATACGGATACATTCAGGAGCACCGAAAGAGGCACCACCTACACAAGCCACGTGAGCTTCTTCAAGCAAGTACATTGCCAAATCATCTGAATCTGCAATCTTACGTTCGCCGTTGCTCTTTCCAAAGAAAGCATCGCATTTCGGGAACAGATAGAAAGCACCTTGCGGAACGTTTACCTCAAATCCCGGAACTTCCTTAGCCAACTTCACAATCAGGTCACGACGGCGTTGGAATGCCTTCTGCATTTCTTTTACCGGTTCTTGTGTTCCTGTATATGCCACTTCAGCAGCTTTTTGAGAAACAGAGCAAGGACCTGAAGTGTACTGACCTTGCAACTTGTTGCAAGCTTTTACAATCCATTCCGGACCGGCAATGAAACCGATTCTCCATCCTGTCATAGCGTAAGCCTTGGATACACCGTTTACAATCACTGTACGTTCCTTCATTTCTGGGAATTGAGCGATACTCTGATGCGCACCGATATAATTGATATGTTCGTAAATCTCGTCAGCGATTACTATCACCTGCGGATGTTTAGCCAATACTGCTGACAATCCGGCCAATTCTTCTTTTGTATATACAGAACCTGTCGGATTAGACGGAGAACAAAGAATCAATGCTTTCGTCTTCGGAGTGATGGCTGCTTCCAGCTGTTCCGGAGTAATCTTGAAATCTTGTTCGATACCTGCCGAAACAATTACGGGAGTACCTTCTGCCATTTTCACCATTTCCGGGTAGCTTACCCAGTAAGGAGCCGGCACAATGACTTCGTCACCCGGATTTACCAATACAAGGATGGTATTACAAACAGATTGTTTGGCACCATTGGCACACGAAATTTGAGCGGCTGTATATTCCAGACCGTTTTCTTTTTTCAGTTTCTCAACAATAGCATTGCGCAAAGCCGGATAACCCGGTACCGGAGAGTAACGAGAAAAGTTATCATCTATGGCTTTTTTCGCAGCTTCTTTGATGTGGTCAGGAGTATTAAAATCCGGTTCTCCTACACTTAAGTTAATAACATCAACACCCTGTGCCTTGAGCTCGTTGCTCTTTTGCGACATGGCAAGCGTCGCCGATGGCGACAAGCTGTTCAAACGATCTGATAATTGATTCATTTTGTATCTATTTTATTGTTGTTGAGTGAAAATCGTTGCAAAATAAGCGATAATATTTGATATATGAAAACAAATTGGCAATTTACTTATTAAAATGTAAAGTATGCCCCATTCTTTCTTTCTTTGTTCTCAAGTATCGTTCATTATACGGATTAGGAACTGTTTCAACAGGTACATTTTCTACTATCTCCAATCCGTATGCTTCCAAACCAACACGTTTCACCGGATTATTTGTCAAAAGTCTCATTTTGTGTACTCCCAGTTCACGAAGGATTTGTGCGCCTACTCCATAATCACGTTCGTCGGCAAGGTGTCCCAAACAAATATTCGCGTCAACGGTATCCATACCGTCTTCCTGCAACTTATATGCTTTCATCTTTTCCATCAGACCGATGCCACGTCCTTCCTGATTGAGGTAAACCACCACGCCTTTTCCTTCTTTTTCGATCATTTCCATCGCTTTATGCAGCTGCTCGCCACAGTCACAACGTTGTGAGCCAAGGATATCTCCAGTAGCGCAAGAGGAATGGACGCGTACCAAGATCGGTTCGTCTTCACTCCATGTTCCTTTAAATATAGCCATGTGCTCCAATCCGTTTGATTTCTGGCGGAAAGGAATCAGACGGAACTTTCCGTGTTCGGTAGGCATATTTACTTCTACTCCTTTTTCTACAATGGATTCCTGTTTCAGGCGATAAACGATCAGGTCATGGATAGAAATCAGCTTCAGTCCGTGTTCGTCTGCCATCTGACGGAGTTCGGGCAAACGTGCCATTGTTCCGTCTTCACTCATGATTTCCATCAAGGCACCTGCGGGGTAAAGTCCTGCCAGACGAGCCATATCAATCGTAGCTTCTGTATGTCCGGCACGGCGAAGTACTCCTTTTTCTTGCGCGTACAACGGATTGATGTGTCCGGGACGCCCGAAAGTAGCCGGTGTAGAAGTCGGATCGGCCAACGCCTGAATAGTAGCGGCACGGTCGGAAGCGGAAACACCTGTTGTACAGCCTTCCAATTTGTCAATAGTAACCGTAAAAGGAGTTCCCAACACGGAAGTATTATCACTTACCTGATGCGGTAAATCCAACTCCTTGCAACGAGACACTGTGACAGGTGCACAAAGTACGCCACGTGCATGTTTCAACATGAAATTTACTTTTTCGGGAGTTATCTTTTCAGCTGCAATAATCAAGTCGCCTTCGTTTTCGCGGTCTTCATCATCCACTACTATGACAAACTTGCCTTCTTTGAAGTCGGCAATCGCATCTTCTATTCTATCCATTTTAATAGTCTCTTTCATAACACTTATTTATTGATTTTCTGTATGATGAATTGAATTTGTTCATTGTTCTTTATAATCCGTTCCATATCCTTAGCCAGACGAACGCGGAACGCCCAGATGCGGAAATAGAAAAATAAACCGATAGGGAAAATGACTCCGGCTACCAGATTCAACCAATATATATGGAACGGGCGCACATGAGCAGAAACGGAAATAACCGGATAATTGTTTAATGCACCGATCAAAGTGGCAGATTTCGTATTGGACATTTCTTCAACCAACGCTTCCAGCTTTTCATTGATTGCCATCACCTCGTTATCATCCTCACTCGCCATCCACAACTTAAAGTAATTCGGTGCTTTTTCCAATCGTTTCCTGGCGGCATACGCTTTACACTCTGCCGAAAGTTGTTCCAAATCACCCGTCAGACGTGCGTAATCAGGATCATGAATAATCACTTCTTTCTTAAATATATGACGCACACTACGAATTCCCACAATCTTTTTAAACCAGTTGATATAAGCATCTGCATTAAGCACCACAGAGTCTTTATTCGATTTATAAGTAAGGAAGATTCCTAACGGGGCAAGGACTGCGCTACTTGTCCACATCCCCATCCAAACAATCCACTTACCGTCGCGGGCCATTTTATATCCTGTATTATCAATGATATAATAAATGATAAACACCAACACTGATACGATGACCGGCATTCCCAGACCTCCTTTACGGATAATACCGCCCAACGGAGCTCCGATAAAGAAGAACAGCAGACAAGAAAGTGAAATTGTTATCTTCTTATGCCATTCCGTCTTATGTTTTCGAATACTATAATCATTGTTCTCCATCGTGAATTTCTTGAACCCAAGATCGTTAGCCACGTTCTCCGCACGACTGACAGCAGAAGAAATCACCTTCTGTTTCTGCGTTAAAGAGGCTACTTCGTAAAGGCTGTCTACATTATATTCATGAATATCCGCCTTTTCTATTTTGACCGTATCTTCTTTTGTCAATCCATAAGAAGGACGGAAATTTCCTTCTGCCACTTCCCTGTAATACTGTCGTCCGATACTATCTCCCACAACCGTCATCGAGTCAATGGAACTCTGCAACTGCGCCATGTCCTTAGCACTGGACTGCTTACCCATAATCTCACCGTCAACCATATTGAAATCGGAATTAAACTCAATAATGGTATGTTTTTCCCTGAATTCCTCGCGTCGGTAAGGTACATTCTCCGATTTCATACTTTGAGCTTTCAGATTCTCAAATAAATCTCCGCTATACAAATGCAGCCAAAGATGCTGTTTATCCGCGGTCATCTCCAAACGCCCGGAATCAGCATATATAATACGTGCTTTCTCAAAGCCATCTTTCATACTATAAATCAGCACATCATATAGCATACCGGTCTTCCGGTTCTTCTTAGCTACCTTTAAATTATAGTCCTTGATTTCAGAATAGAAAACTCCTTCCGGAATGTCCAACTCCGGAGATTTTTGTTTCATCGAAAGGATCAGGGTTCCCAATTTAGCTTGGGCGATAGGACCTACTACATTTTGGAAATAGAATGAGACACCGACAAGCCCGCAAACGAAGAAAGCAAGCGGACGCATGATTTTAAGGAGAGAAATACCTGCGGCTTTCATCGCAAGCAATTCATAACGCTCGCCAAAGTTACCGAAAGTAATCAAAGAAGCCAGTAGCACTGCCAATGGCAACGATACCGGCACTAATGTTAACGCGGAATAAAAGAAGAATTGAGCCATTACGCTCATCTCCAATCCCTTTCCGACCAATTCGTCTACATATCTCCACAGGAACTGCATCATGAATATGAACAGACAGATGAAGAATGTACCAATAAAGAGCATCAAAAAACTCTTTACGATGAATATATCTAATTTCTTTATGCGTAGCATCTTAATAGGTTCGTGCAATTAGGATGCAAAATTAGCACAAAAAAAGGAGCATCGAAAATTTTTAGTTGAAAGTTAACTAAAAACCACAAGTTCTTCTTAATTTAGCTACTTGTGACTCCCACAATTCTTTCATATCATCTACTTCATCCGGCTCTGCGAAATCGGTAATTTCCAGCACATAATCACTAGTCAGCTCATTATAAGTCATCTTGATTTCAAAATAATCGCGCTCGTTTTCATCATCCAGCCAACGGAAGCGGATAAAAGAGAAAGAGCGAATGGCAATAATTTCTGCTTTCCTCTGTTCTGTCTTGCCCCAATGAAACTCTACTATTTTATCGTCAGAAATAACTTTGTCTGCAAACCAGTCCTCCAACCCGGTCGGTGTGCTAATAGCTCCCCAAAGTATATTTTTAGATGTTGCATTCAACAAATACTCCAAATGAATCTTTTCCTTTTTCATAGCAATTTCGAATTGTTTTTACGTGTGCCAAGATAAATACTTTTTTCTAAATACACCGCATAAATCAGACACTTTATTTAATTATTCTTTCATTATCGAGCCTCAAACTCCCTGTTTATAGGGAAAATCAAACCCCTTCTTAAAGAAAAAACACAAAAAAGTTATGAATTGTTTTGGAGATTATAAAAAATCATCTATCTTTGCACCCGCAATCGAGAAACGATGGCGGGATAGCTCAGCTGGTTAGAGCGCATGATTCATAATCATGAGGTCCCCGGTTCAATCCCGGGTCCCGCTACTTGATAAGAATAAGGCATTTGGGAGGCTTCCACTTCTGGGTGCCTTTTTCTTTTATACATCAATTGGTGCCGGTTTACACTATGGTTTACACCAACGCAAATCATATATCAATCAGATTAAACATCCGTCAAATTCAATGTGGCAAGGTTCAACATATAAAAAAATAGCCTCAACTTACAAAAAATTGAGGCTATCGAAATATCACTTAAAAAGTCTCTCTATTCCCATTCTATAGTCGCGTTAGGTTTCGGTGACATATCATAGCAAACGCGATTTACATTCTTCACTTCTTTCAAGATACGGTCTGTTATCTTCATCAGGATAGGCCATTCTATCGGTTCGATAGTAGCCGTCATAGCATCTACCGTGTTGACAGCGCGAATAATCACCGGCCAATCAAAAGAGCGGGCATTATCACGTACACCAACAGATTTAAAATCGGGTACTACCGTAAAGTATTGCCATACCTTTTTATCCAATCCGGCAATCTGAAACTCTTCACGCAAAATAGCATCGGACTCACGTACAGCCTCCAAACGGTCACTCGTTATAGCACCTAAACAACGTACGCCCAAACCTGGACCAGGGAAAGGTTGACGGTAAACCATCTCATAAGGCAATCCCAACTCCAAGCCACAAGCACGAACTTCATCTTTAAATAATTGGCGCAACGGCTCCACAAGCTCGAACTTAAGGTCTTCAGGCAGACCACCTACGTTATGGTGAGACTTCACCATTTTAGCAGTTTTCGTTCCACTTTCCACAATATCCGGATAAATAGTCCCTTGCCCCAAGAAGTCAATACCATTCAATTTACGTGCTTCTTCTTCGAACACACGAATAAACTCACCACCAATAATTTTACGTTTCTGTTCCGGATCTTCCACACCTGCCAGTTTATTCAGGAAACGATCGGTTACATCTACATAAATAAGATTTGCTTTCAACTGGTTGCTGAATACCTCAACCACATCTTCTGACTCTCCCTTACGCATCAAACCATGATTAACATGTACGCAAACCAGATTGTTACCAATTGCCTTCAGAAGTAAAGCTGCTACCACAGAGCTATCAACTCCACCCGACAGAGCCAACAATACTTTCTTATCGCCCACCTGACGCTTAATCAACTCTATCTGATCATTGACAAAGTTCTTCATGTTCCAGTTAGCTTCAGCTTTACAGACATCGAAAACAAATGATTTCACTGCCGCCTTTATAGCCTCAATATCATCCGCAAATTCTGCCAACTTCACTTCACAAGTTGCTTTATCGTGACCTGCAGCCATGACAGGAATCCCCAAAGTATAGATAGCCGGATTTACATCAATGGCAACGCCATCAATTACATTATTCGGTCCACCATTAATAATAATACCCTTTACATTGGGCAATGCTTTCAGTTCTTCCACTGTGATATCGTGAGGATAAATCTCACTATAAACTCCTAATGCACGGATGGCGCGAGCCAACACCGTATTCTCATGACTACCCAAGTCAAGGATAACAATCATATCCTGCTTCATCTGATTTTGGTTGTTTTTTAAGTTATTGTATTGTTTATTATTCACTATCGTTTCCAAACGGTCTGCAAATATAAAGATTTTTAGAGAGACTATAATACATTGATTCTCTAAAGTTTCAGAACAGAGTCGCGTTTTTTTTGCTGTTATAGTATTCAATTCAACAAAGAATTAAAACAACATAGGAAGCAGATGGATAGCAATAACCCAATTCTTTCATAAACTCCTTCAAAACTATGCTTTCATCCGCATCACAAACCGACTCCCCTGACCCAATTCGCTCTCTACCGTCAGCGTACCGCCATGAGCTTCCACAAAATCCTTAGAAATAGATAATCCCAAACCACTGCCTTGCACTTTCGTTCCGGGTACACGGAAATAGCGGTCGAAGATACTTTTGTGATAACGCGGATCAATGCCTTTGCCAAAGTCCTGAACATACAATTCGATCCAGTTTTCATCCTGCCTGGCACCGATAACCACACGCCCGTTTTCTTTTGAATAGCGAATAGCATTACTTAACAGATTCGTCAACACCCAGGCAATCTTCTCACTGTCGACAAAAAGCTTACCGATTTTCTCTTCCGGATACTCCACTTCTATCTGAATATTAAACTTATCCGCTTGCACCTGATTAGCTTTGATCGCATACTCAATCAGTTCAATCGGTTTGGTGATCTTCGGCATCAACTGTAATTTACCAGCTTCCACCTGCGTCATGTTAAGCAATTCTCCGGTGATGCTTAACAAACGTTCGCTATTCTCCTTGATACTCTTTGAAAGCTGTTCCTGCTCATCATTCAGCGCACCGACACGTTTATCTTCAAGCAGTTGGAGACTCATCATAATAGCAGCAATCGGAGTTTTCAGTTCATGAGAGATGGTCGAGATAAACGTAGTCTTGGCAGAATCCAGTTCTTTGAATTCCGTAATATTCTTTAGTAAAATGACATCACCCAGTTTGCGAGGTTCATCTTTTTCAGCCTCCGTATTAATGATGGGAACATAAGATGCCTTAAAGTAACTCTCTTTATCGTCTGCATATATTTTCAACGGTTCCTTCTGTTCGCCCGGTGTCACCAGTTCACGAATCAGCCGACGCAGCAAATCATTCTTCAAAGCCAGTTCCTCCGCCGATTGACGAATCACATTCTCCCGTTTCAAATTCAGCACATTCAGTGCTTCCTCATTGATAAACAAAATCTCACGTTCCATATTCAGACCAATCACCGGATCATCTATACTATTAACAATGGCTTCAATAAACTTCTTGGCAGAAAGGATATCCGACAAAGTACTGGCACGATATTCGGTCAAACGTTCTGCCATCCGGTTAAAACTATCCGCTACATCCCGGAACTCTTCATTATTATCCATTTGCAGACGCTTCTCATAGTTATGATTGGCTATTTCTAGAATTCCTTCTTTCAGCTCTTTAACCGGTTTACTGATAGAACGAGGCAGCCAATAAAGCAATATCAGCCCAGTCAAGATACAGATTCCCCCCGTTATGGAAATCCATAGCAATGCACGTTCCAAGGCAGGCATAGCAGCAGGACTATCAGGCTCTGTCGCAGTCAGAGTTTGAAGATTCACTACTGAAAGTGTTACCAACAAAATAATCATTCCTGCCAACATCCCAATGCCAAGAATCAGTTTCGTTTTAATATTCATAACGTTCATACGATTAATATTATGCAAGTATAATCAAATCTACATTAGCTTGCGACAAATTATTTAAAAACTTTCTATATCCCAGTATAGAACAAATAGCGTACGGTAGCCTCAAATTAGGAGTTCCCATACACACTGTCGATATCTGTTTCTCTTTACAAACCTTGACGATGCTCCCCAAAATGTCTTTCGACTGCACCTGGACAACTTCTCCCCCAAGTTCCGCCACCAGTTTAAAATGATTCAACAAATACCGTTGACTGGCCAAATCAATTCGATCCATACTCTCTCTCGGAGTCTGAACATACAAAGCTATAAAAGTAGTATTATACCGGGTTGCCAACTTTGCCGCCTTTCTGATAATTCGTCGGGGTGTTTTCTCGTGACTACTGATACAAGCCATAAACTTCTCATGCCGAAGTCCGACGGCTACTCCCATCATCACTTCATTCTCCACCTTTTTTTCTACCCGCAACGCCACTTCCTTCAGAGCCAACTCACGCAATTGAAGAATATTCTCGGTTCTAAAGAAATTATCCAATGCTGTCTGAATCTTTTCCGGACGATAGATCTTTCCCGCTTTCAAACGGGCAATCAGTTCTTCTGCCGTCAAGTCAATATTCACCACCTCATCCGCTTCCTGAAGCACACTGTCGGGCACCCGTTCTTTCACTTCAATCCCCGTAATCTCCTGCACTTCTTCATTCACGCTTTCGATGTGCTGAATATTGATTGCCGAAATCACATTGATTCCTTCATCCAACAATGTCATTACATCTTGCCAACGTTTCTCATTCAGACTTCCTTCCACATTGGTATGTGCCAATTCATCCACTATCACAATTTCGGGATGAAGGCGAATAATAGAATCTAAATCCATTTCTTCCAATTCCTTTCCCTTATAGAAGATTTTACGTCGCGGAATGACAGGAAGTCCTTCTAGCATCCCTTCCGTCCCGACACGTCCATGAGTCTCGATATAGCCGATTTTCACGTCCACACCATTTTCCAACAGTTCATGTGCCTCCTGAAGCATACGATATGACTTTCCCACACCGGCTATCATACCGATATAGACCTTAAACTTACCTCGCTGAGATCTCTTTATCAGATCCAGAAAATGCTGTACACTTTGTTCTCTATCATCCATTATGTTGCTCTGTTATTTTAAACATCCTAACCCGTAGCAATCATCACGATCACCACGGGTTCACAAAAATTCATGAGTTTATTTTATGGCCTTAAAGTTACGCCAAATACTAGATGGGCATCCTCCAAACGCGGATTCCATATAGCTTGCACAAATATAGGCAATGAAAACTTATCATTAAAATTGATAGCTTTCGTTGCTTTCAAAGCAAGGTTCGTCACTGCAAAACCATTCACATTATACTGCGGAGTTTCATAAGGAACCACTCCACAGGTAGCATTCAAGTCTACCCCTTTTACGCTGAACGGATAATTCAGTTCTACGTAAGAAGAATATGCCTGTTTTTCTTCCCCCTTGTCAGTCATCTTCCTGTCAGCACCGGCAAACATGGTATACCATGCAATAGACAACGGGAATTTTTCAACAGGAAGCGTATAAGCTAATCCTGCTTCAAAATGATGTCCGGTGTCGCCACTCTTAAAATGGAAATAATCATTTGTTAGTTCTCCATTGACTACATCAGCTTGTCCGTTCCACCAAAGACTGGCTACTGAAAGTGTCGGTCCTGCTTCACCAAACTTATAAGCTGCAGTGAGGTCAATTTCTTTATTACTCTCACTCAAACTGGTTGATCCCCATGCAGTAAGTGAGAAATTACCTACGCTAACTCCCAAAGTCGGTTGAAAAGAAGCGGCCCCCCCCTGATAAATACCACGCCATACATACGAACTTACCAAATCACCTTGTATAGTAAACTCTTGTGCTTGTGCATTGCCAGTTCCCAACATACATACGGCCGCTACAGCCATTGTTCCTAAAATACTCTTTTTACTAAAAAAACTTTTCATACTTCTTATCTAATTCTATTTTATGTTCCTGTAAAAAAGCAGCGCCCCATCCCCCCCTGTTTATTTGAACCGCTGGTATCACCCAAACGATTCGGACAGGAACGCTGCTCCTGATCTTCATCTACTTATTACTTTCTTCAAGAGCTATATTCAATTTCAGCACATTCACCTTTTCTGTTCCCAACAATCCCAGGAACGGTTTTTCGATGCTTTTATCAACAATCGCTCTTACTTGTTCTTCTGTTAATCCGCGTGCTTGTGCCACTCTCTTCACTTGTACGTATGCACATTGGGGAGTAATATCAGGATCTAGCCCCGAAGCACTGGCTGTAACCATTTCGGCAGGCACATCCGCACGGTCTAAATAAGGATGATGTACAAGGAAAGTATCAATACGCGCTTTCACTTCATCCAGATATTCCTGATTCGTAGGACCTTTATTACTACCTGCAGAACTCGTAGCATCATATCCGTCACCGGCAGAAGACGGGCGTCCCCAGAAATAAATATCTTTTGTAAACATCTGGCCCACATTAGCTGCTCCCACTACTTTCCCATCCAGCGTAGCTACCTCGGCATTTCCCTTATTAGGACCTGCAACCTGCGCAAACAACCACAAGATAAGGATATAGAACACGGAGAAAAAGACACAAAAAGCAAGTGTTATTTTTAATGACTTCAATAAAGTTTTCATTGCTATTGTTTTTTAATTAAAAGAATAAACCTACCAATAAATCTATCAACTTGATTCCCACAAAAGGAACAATCACACCACCCAAACCATAGATCAACAGATTACGGCGAAGTAAAGCACTTGCACCTATCGGTTTGTATTGCACGCCACGCAAAGCCAGCGGAATCAGAATCGGAATAATAATCGCATTAAAAATGACCGCTGAAAGAATGGCGCTTTCAGGACTATGCAGATGCATGATATTCAGAGCTGCCAGTTCAGGAATAGCAATCATAAACAAGGCCGGAACGATCGCAAAATACTTCGCTACGTCATTGGCGATAGAGAAAGTGGTCAGAGTGCCGCGTGTCATCAGCAATTGTTTACCGATTTCCACAATCTCGATCAGTTTCGTCGGATCGTTATCCAGATCGACCATATTACCGGCTTCCTTCGCAGCCTGTGTACCACTATTCATGGCTACACCTACATTGGCTTGTGCCAGAGCAGGAGCATCGTTCGTTCCGTCTCCCATCATTGCAACCAATTTACCAGCCTGCTGTTCCTTCTTGATATATTCCATCTTATCTTCCGGTTTAGCTTCAGCGATAAAATCATCCACACCGGCTTTTTCGGCAATATATTTTGCAGTTAATGGGTTATCTCCTGTCACCATGACCGTCTTCACTCCCATCTTACGCAGACGTTCGAAACGTTCCTGAATACCCGGTTTGATAATATCCTGCAACTCAATGACACCGGTCACTTTCTTGTTTACACATACTACCAACGGCGTACCACCATTACTGGAGATAGAAGAGATGACCTCTTCCACTTCTTTTGGGAATTCATTTCCTGCACCTTCCACCATCTTACGGATAGCGTCGAAAGCACCTTTACGAATTTGAGTTCCATCTGCCAGGTCTACTCCCGAACATTTGGTTTCAGCCGTAAACTTAATCATTCGTGCTCCCGTTGTATTCAGGTTACGCATACGGATGCCCGACTCGCGTCCCAGTTCTACGATAGACTTACCTTCCGGCGTTTCATCGGACAAGGAAGACAATAGACAAGTCTCTACAAAATCGTGCAAATTGACACCCGGAGCCGTATGGAAATGAGTTGCTTTACGGTTACCGATGGTGATAGTACCCGTTTTATCCAGCAACAACGTATCAATATCACCAGCAGTCTCTACTGCTTTACCGGATTTAGTAATCACGTTGGCACGGAGCGCGCGGTCCATACCGGCAATACCGATGGCAGAGAGAAGTCCACCGATAGTTGTCGGAATCAGACACACAAATAAAGAAATAAGCGAAGCAATGGTGATGACCGTATGACTATAGTCGGCAAACGGTTTCAAGGTAACACACACTATGACGAAAACAAGCGTAAAACCTGCCAGCAGAATAGTCAACGCAATCTCATTCGGGGTTTTCTGACGGGAAGCACCTTCCACCAATGCAATCATCTTATCAAGGAAACTTTCTCCCGGTTGAGTAGTCACCAGTACTTTTATATGATCGGACAATACCTTCGTGCCACCCGTTACGGAACTCTTGTCGCCACCTGCCTCACGAATAACCGGAGCAGACTCGCCGGTGATAGCACTTTCATCAATAGAAGCCAAGCCTTCAATAATCTCACCATCGGAAGGAATTACGTCTCCGGCCTCACAAACAAACACATCTCCTTTCTTCAACAGTGAAGAACTGACGGTAACAATTTTATTGCCTTCCACTTTCTTTGCCGGTGTCTCTTCACGAGTCTTACGCAAGCTGTCGGCCTGTGCTTTACCACGCGCTTCGGCAATAGCTTCGGCAAAATTGGCAAACAACAAGGTTACAAACAGAATGATAAACACAGCAATATTGTAAGCAAACGAACCTTGTGAAGAATTTACAATGGAGTAGAGCGTTACGAGTAGCATGACCACTGTAGCCACTTCTACTGTAAACATAATCGGGTTCTTTATCATCATCCGCGGGTTCAGTTTCACGAATGACTGTTTCAAACTTTCTATAACTTGCTCCTTTGGAAACAAAGAAGCTGATTTATTATCTTTCATATCTTCTCTAATTCAGTATTACAAACTTAAATGTTCAGCAATTGTACTCAATGCATGTACCGGGAAGAACGACAGCGCAGCAATAATGAAGATAACCACAAATGTCATGACTCCGAAAGTCAATGTATCGGTCTTCAATGTGCCGGCACTTTCCGGAATGAATTTCTTCTGTGCCAGTAATCCGGCAATGGCAACCTGCCCGATGATAGGAATAAAACGGCTCAAAATCAGAACAATACCACACGTATAATTCCAGAAATAAGTATTATCTCCCAAACCTTCAAAACCGGAACCGTTATTGGCGGCACAAGAAGTGTACTCATAAAGTTGCTCACTTAAACCGTGGAATCCCAAGTTGTTCAACCATCCACCTTCACTTTCCACAAAATCAGGATGGTACACATAAATATAACTTGAGAGTGCTGTAAATACCAAAATGACAAACGGATGAAGCAGAGCTACAATCGTAGCGATTTTCATTTCGCGGGCTTCCACTTTCTTGCCGAGAAATTCCGGCGTACGTCCTACCATCAAACCGCTGATAAACACTGTAATGATAATAAATGTATAGTAATTCATCCATCCTACACCTACACCGCCAAACCAAGTGTTAATCTGCATATTCAGCATCTCCATCATTCCGGACAGCGGCATAGTAGAATCATGCATACCATTCACAGAACCATTAGAGGTTACAGTAGTTACAATACTCCATAATGCTGTTGCTCCGGCTCCCAAACGAACCTCTTTACCTTCCATCGCACCATTATCCTGCGCAATTCCCAATTCATCAATGCGTGGATTACCACCCATTTCCTGACTGACATTAATACATACGCCTACCAGAAAAGCGAAAAGCATAACTCCGAATATACTGTAAGCCAACTTCTTTCTGCGGGTATAAAATCCCAGCGCAAGTACCATTGCCATCGGGATAATCAGGATAGACCAACATTCTACCATATTAGTAAGATATGTCGGATTCTCCAACGGATGAGAAGAGTTTACACCAAAATAACCACCACCATTTGTACCCAATTGTTTGATAGGAACAATCGCAGCCGTAGGACCTTGAGAAACCATTTGTTCCTGGCCTTCCATCGTAGTTACCTTCATCTTACCGTCAAATCCCATCGGAGTTCCCTGGAGAATCAGGATAAAACCTACAATCAGAGAAAGAGGCAATAAAATACGTGTACAGCTTATTACCAGAAATTGCCAGAAGTTACCAATCGTTTTGGTTGTTTTTGCAGCAATACTCTTCATAATACCTGCCATAGCAGCCATACCTGTTGCTGCGGTAATAAACTGGAAAAGCATGATGACGAACAGTTGAGTAAAATAAGTCAGTCCGCTTTCACCGCTATAGTGCTGCAAGTTACAGTTCACCATAAAACTGATACAGGTATTGAATGCCTGATCCGGAGTCTGCGGTCCGTTGCCGTCCGGATTTAAGGGCAACCATCCTTGTGAAACCAAGAGTACCATTCCCCAGAAAAACCAGAAAGCATTCAAAATCAACAATGCTTTCAGGAATTGTTTCCAGTTCATTTCTTCATTGGGGTCGATTCCACAAACTTTATAAATGACTCTTTCGATAGGAGCCATAAAATCAGACCAAGTCTTTTCTCCTCTGTAGACCTTGGCAATGTATTTTCCCAGTGGATAAGCCAGAATCACCATCAAGGCTATCTGAACAACCACGCCTAAAATTTCTATATTCATATACTTTTTACCTTAAACTGTGTGTGTTACTTTAAAACTTTTCGGGTTTGACGAGCACGTACATCAAATAACCGAAGATCGCAATACCTAATACGAATAATGCTGTGTACATAATCAATTCTCCTTTTTCTTTAAATATTCTCAAACCAGTCTACACATTTCCAAAATAGCCAGAAACAAGCGAAACCGCTTAACAAGCAGAAAATAAATGATAGTGTTATTCCCATGTTTTTACCTTTTAAATGATTAATAATCCTAATTATTTGCCATAAGTAATGCTAAAGGTATGCCAGAAAAAGAGAAAAGTAAGTAAGCTATTGATTTTCAAAACAATAAAAAAGAACTAAAAAGAATAACAAACGGAAAACACCTTACCATTTTGAAATGGATTATGCTATTATGAAAAACAATATAATAGAGAGGTGAAAATAAAAAAGAGTAGTAAAAGAGGAAATACAAGTATACCAAAGTATCATTGATAAATCAAAAAACAGAAATTTTGCAAAGTACCCAAAACAGAAAGCCCCTTGATTCGTTGCTGAATCAAGGGGCTTCTTTAAAACGGCGGCTACCTACTCTCCCACTGTTACGCAGTACCATCGGCGTGACGAGGCTTAACTTCTCTGTTCGGAATG